>NZ_JBFTLG010000007.1:0-188834 GCF_056396305.1 Arthrobacter sp. 05T420
ACCCGATGCCTTCGGAATAGCCGCTGCTTGCGGCCTTGGCGTCCTTGCGCTCAGCGTTCTGCTTAGCGGCGCGCTGAGCATTTTAGCCGTCCGGGTCGATACGCCTAAGAATCTGACCTAGGGCTAGTAGCGCGCCCGTAAACCGATCCTTTACCGGACACAGGCGCGACGCCCAGCGGGAATAGATGATCCTATGGACAAGTTCGACAGGACCGAGCTAGTTCAGGGCTCGTTCGGTGAGCAGGTTCAGGCTGGATGCCGATGCAGCCAGTTCAATGCTTCCCTTGTTCGTACTCAGAACAATGACGCTTCCTTTCGGGAAAACCGTCCATGGTGCTTTTACCCCGTCGCGCACAAGCCGTGGCTCTGAATAGATTTCGACTGGACCGGCCACGGAACCGGTGAGGCCCGTCTTCGCTTGAAATAGCACTTTGCCTGGCTCTGCCTTCACGTACCCTAAAGCCCATTTTCGCTTGAGCGCTGATCCTTCCTCACGATGCGCGCATTCAAAGAGTCCTTGCTCCGCGTCCAGCGCAATCCGTTTTCTCTTCATCGGCTGTAAGAGCACTTCAACTAGCTGTAGTGCCGCGAAACCTGCCAGAAAGACGGTAGCCAAGGCGGGCCAAAATCCTATCGATTCCTCTAGAGGTGAAAACAGCGACACAAGAATTACGATCAAGAGGTAGCTGGGAACATTGGCGTCTTGCAGCTTCTCAACCCATCCCCTAGGCGCGGGACTCAGGTCTTGTTGTCGCATCCGTGCCCGTCCTTCTTTCGGGTCGTCCAGAAATTGGCCTCCCGCTTTGCCAGCTCGTCGCTGTCGAACCGTGCATCCGGGGAACTTCTCCTGAATTGTCCAAAGCCTAGCCCCACCAGTCAACGTGCCCACGGCATGATGTTCGCCCACTCCTGTTCGGTCAAATGCGGTCCTAGGCATCCACTTAGCATCGTCCGTAAGCCGGTCGATCATCGTGCCGGCGGAGTACGCCGACGCGTACCGCGCAGCTGCTGGCCCAGGCATGTACGTAGGACCCGCACGGTGATATGCACGGTGACGGGGGGATTACTGCAACCATGGTCCTCATGACTGGAATGAAGATCGGCTATGCCCGCGTCTCAACGAACGATCAGGATTTAACCGCTCAACGAAACGCCCTCCTTGCCCTGGGTGTTGAAGAGCAACAGATCTTCGTCGATCACGGACTTACAGGGGCTAACCGTCTTCGCCCTGGACTCCGTGAAGCGATGGCGGCCTGCCGAACCGGCGGTACCCTCGTGGTGACCAAGCTCGACCGGCTGGCCCGCTCCCTTTCCGATGCCCGGGACATTGCCGATGAGCTCACGGCCAAAGGGGTTGTGCTTAGTCTCGGCGGCAACAGTCACGACCCGACCGACCCGGTAGGCCGGCTGCTGTTCAACATCCTGGGAATGGTGGCCGAGTTCGAAGCGGATCTGATCCGGGCGCGCACCCGCGAGGGCATGGCGGTCGCAAAGGCCAAGGGACGGCTGAAAGGCAAGCAACCAAAATTGTCCAAGACGCAGCGGAAGCATCTCCTGACACTGCATGACGCCGGCGAGCACACGCAGGCCGAACTGGCCGAACTGTTCGGAGTGTCACGGACGACGGTGTACCGCGAGCTCCAAAGGCGCATCACGTGAAGACCGATGCGGCGCCCCCTGTTAAGAGTGCCACTTAGGCTGTAAAAAGACCGCGATTCCCTGGACGCCCGCGTCAAGGGACGCACCGCCGAGGACGCCGCGCGTCTCGTTGGCTGGAGCCGCGCAACGTCTACAGTCCGTTCTGCACGCGAGAGCACCACAAAGTAGAGCGGAAACCACGCGCTGCCTGAAGACACTGGTTTCCGGCCCTCGCCCAGCTAGCGCCCAGGTCTACTGCACGGACCTCGCTGCGCTCGGGCTGTAGAAGCGCTTTTTCTGTTTTTGCTGCTGTCCTCCGGATCGTACGTGCCCGCTCCACCGGCTCAACCGTCCTGCGGACGGCTGCGCAGCCGATGCCTTGTGTCGGCGCTTCGCTTATTTCCTCCCACAACCCAACGGCTGCTTGCCCTGCGGGTTGCCCCGGCTCCGTCGGGCACAGCTACGCGCTGCTCCGCCAGCAGGCAAAAACAACCGGGGGAGAGGGAACGCTGGCCGGTCACCAAAGCCGCCCCACCCACCGGATCCTCAGCAAAGGACGAGAGAAACCATGAACGATCGCATTGCACGCGCAGCACTGACCCGACTCTTCGAACCCGGCGACCGTGTCGGTCGGGCCCTCGTGGGCAGGCTCGGCGCGTACGCCGCGTTGAGGCTTGCCACCGGCGCGCAGCCCGTACACACCTTTCCGGAGGCCATGGCGGAAGAACTGTCAGAGGCCCTCAAGCGGTGGGCTCCACGGGTTCCGGAAATCGACCCGGAGAAGGACCTGGTCACCATCGAACGCCTGGGCGGCGGGTTCCTCATCCCCGGAGATGAACACTGGCCGGAAGGCTTGGACGATCTGCCCGACGCCCCGTACGGGCTTTGGTACCGGGGTAACATCGACAACGGCATCCCGGCGCCTTCGAAGTGTGTGGCCCTGACCGGTTCCCGGGACTCGACCAGCTACGGTGCCTCCGTGACAGGGGATATGGCCTACGGGCTGGCGCAACGCGGAATCTGCGTGATCTCGGGGCTGGCCTACGGCATCGATGCGCACGCGCACCGGGCCGCGTTGGCCGGAAGCCAAGGAGAAGGACCGGCAACCCTCGCGGTACTGGCCGGAGGCCTTGACCGGGACTACCCGTCCGGAAACGCTGACCTCGCGGCCGCGATCCGCGGCAACGGCCTGACCCTCTCCGAGCTCCCGCCCGGTTCCGCCCCGACCCGGCACAGGTTCCTGCAGAGAAACCGCATCATCGCAGCCCTCGCAGGCGTGACCTGTGTCGTGGAAGCCCGCTGGCGTTCAGGGGCGCTGAACACCGCCCACCACGCCGAGACCATTGCCCGGCATGTCGCGGCCGTTCCCGGGAGCGTGCACAGCGCCAACTCGGCAGGATGCCACCGGCTGCTGAAGGACGGCGCGGCGGTGCTGGTGTCGGATGCTGCCGAACTGGCCGAACTCCTCGCCGGGTAGTCCCTTTAGGTGGCCGTCCCGTTGCCGGGGCGGTCACCGGTGGCGGTCCGCCGTCGTGGCCGGCTTGGGCGGTGGGTTGGCGGCGGCGGACCGCCATTCGCGCACTCAGTGCCGGGGACCAGGGTGCGCGGCCGACGGAGTCGGGGATGCCGTAAGAAGACTCGGGGTGCTGATGAAGGGTTCGCAGGGCTCACCCAGGAAAGGGCGTCCGCTGGCGCGGTCGGCTGTGGGGTCCAGTGCCGGCTCCGCAGGGCTCCGCCGCCTCTGGCCCTGTTCTGTCTACGACGTTTTGGCTGCTGTCCTGTCGGATTGTACGTGTCCGCTCCGGCCCGTCTAGCCCCTCCTTCGTCGGGGCCTGCGGCGCACGAAATGTCCCTGCGGCGCTCCTTCGTCGCTGATTTCCTCCGGGAATTTCCCGGCCCTTGCCCTGCGGGTAGACAGGCCTCCGTCGGCCACAGCTCGCAAGCTTCGCCAGCAGCCAAAACAACGGGGGGAGAGGGGAGCTGGCCGGTCACCTGAACCGCCCCCGCCCACCGGAATCCTCAGCAAAGGACATCAACCATGAACGCCGCAATCCGCATCTCCAGCCCCGCCGACATCCTCGGGTTCATCCCGCACACGCTCGGGTTCGTGCCGCGGGAATCCTTTGTGTTCCTGACTCTGCGCGAGAACACCCTCGGCGCCACACTGCGCGTCGACGCACCCCTGTTCGGGGATCCTGTCAGTTTCGCACGGACCATGGTGGACTACCTCGCGGTAGACGAACAGGCCACCGCGGTCCTGCTGGCCATCTACACGGACGATTCCCCGG
The DNA here is from genome assembly GCF_056396305.1 of Arthrobacter sp. 05T420. NCBI lineage: Bacteria > Bacillati > Actinomycetota > Actinomycetes > Micrococcales > Micrococcaceae > Arthrobacter > Arthrobacter sp. 05T420. The sequence continues at coordinate 3,927 of NZ_JBFTLG010000007.1, forward strand.
ACGCTGGGGCGCAGCGGCCGTTCCACGACCACGTCGAGGCTGTGATTCAGGAACTGGAGACCGCAGGCACCCCGCTGAAAGACGCCTGGCTGGTCACCCCGTCGCACTGGCAGAACCTGCTGTGCGACAGCGACGACGGGTGCTGCCTGCCCGAACCGCTGGAATCCATCACCGACGGGCAACTGAACGCAGAACTGATCTTCCGGGGGAGCAGCTACCAAAAGGAACCCGGCACCACCTACCGGCCGTATACCGGTCCCGCGGACGCCGCCGAGCAGATCCGGGAGGCCTTTCCCGGAGTATTCGCCGGAGAGCTGCAAACCGGCCGGACACTGTGGGCCGATGCCCTGACCCGGGACGGCTGGACCGACCCCACCACGGCGGTGGAGCTGCTGGCATGCTTTCAGCGCCCTGACCTGCGCGACGTGATGTTCTGCAACGTGATTGATCCGGAACGTCCCGACGCGGAGGGGAGCGGAAACCTGCTGATCGGGCAGGGAATCACGCCGGACTGGAACCGGGTCGACCGGGCACAGGAAAAGGCGCGGCTCCTGATCGACGCGGCCCCGGAAGGCTATCGTGCACCGTTGCTGACCCTGATCGGCTGGCTGGCGTACCTCAAAGGCCACTCCTCCGTGGCCGGAGACCATTTCGCCCTCGCGATCGCGGATACACCCGGCTACCGGCTCGCTGAACTGATGGAACAGCTGGTAAACCGGGGAACCATCGCCCCGGTCGCGCAGGACGCAGCCACCGCTTATAAGAGGCACCGCTAGGAACAAACGGGGCCGGACCGGTAACGGTTCGGCCCCCGCGCGGTGGCGGCCTCCCCCGCTGGCGCTCCTCCGGCCGCCGATCAACGCTGACGCGGGCGCAGCACCCACGAGCGAGGCAAAGGACTGCCGCCGGGCTACAGTGAGGAGGCAACGGACCCCACTCACGCCACGGAGCACAACCTTGAGCCACGACTTCATCCTCACGGACGACGACGCCGCACCCGCCGATGCCACCCATGCCCAGGACGTTCTCGAGCTCTCGATGTTGACCATGCCGCAGCCAGGCGCCCCCATCGTTGATATCTCCTGGGAGAAATCCCCGCTGGGCCTGTAAATTTCCGCAGCAATGACGCTGCAGCACTGAGTTTCCTTTTGCTGAGGGAAAAACGGAGGCCGGCCCCAACGGGCCGGCCTCCTCCCTTTTAACCGCTGAAAAGGGCCTCGCTCCGCTCGGGCTGTAGAAGCCTTTTTTCTGTTTTGGCTGCTGTCCTGACGGATTGTACGTGTCCGCTCCGGCCCGTCTAGCCCCTCCTTCGTCGGGGCCTGCGGCGCACGAAATGTCCCTGCGGCGCTCCTTCGTCGCTGATTTCCTCCGGGAATTTCCCGGCCCTTGCCCTTTTGGGTAGACAGGCCTCCGTCGGCCACAGCTCCGCAAGCTTCGCCAGCAGCCAAAACAACGGGGGGAGAGGGGACGCTGGCCGGTCACCACGAGCCGCCCCCCTCACCGGCGAAACTTCTTGGTCCGCGCCCGCACCCGTCTCCAGCCGCCGCTTGACAGACATAGAAGCGTCGGGGGAGAGGGGAAGCTGGCCGGTCACCACAGCCGCCCCACCCACCGGAATCCTCTGCAAAAGGAGCAACACCATGAACACCGCACCCACCCTCGAAATGCTCGACCCGGCCACCCTGACCGTGGACATCAACGTCCGCAAAGACGCCGCCCTGACCGCCGATTTCATTGCCAGCATCAAAGAGCACGGCGTGATGGAACCCGTCATCGCCCACCGCAGGGACGACGGGACCGTGCATGTCCTGATGGGACAGCGCCGCACCCGGGCCGCCGTGGAAGCCGCCCGGCCCCTGATTCCGGTGATGATCATCGAGTCCCCCGAGGAAGCCGAACGGATCGTGACGCAGGTCGTGGAGAACATCCAGCGCGCCGAACTGACCGAAGCGGACGAGGCCGACGCCTACCACCAGCTGTCCCTGATCGGTGTGTCAGCCGCCGCGATCGCCAAGAAGACCGGGCGGACCAAGACCACCGTGGAAGGGGCGCTGAAGGCCAAGTCCTCGAGCGCCGGAGCCGCCGCCCTGGGCAAGGGATACACCATCGATGAAGCGCTCATCATGGCCGAATTTGAAGGGGACCAGGACGCCACGGCGGAATTAGAGTCCGTGATCGCGGACGAACCCGACCAGCTCCTGCACGTCGCGCAGCTCCTGCGGGACCGCCGCGACCGCGCCGCCGCCCTCGCCGCACTAATCGCCGAGTTCGAGGCGCAGGGCAAGACCGTCGTCGCGGACGCCGGGCACTACTCCAACGAAGAGAACCTGTACGTCTCGGCCGCGAAGCGGGCCGACGGGGAACCGGCCACCGACGAGGACGCCAACGCCTACCTGATCAGCACCGACTACCGGGGCCAACATAACGCCAACCCCGTCATCACCGGCTGGAAGGACCTGGGCTTCACCCCGAAGTACGAACGCTACGACGGCGGCACACATGCCCAGAAAGGCCCGATGACCGAGGAACAGAAAGCCGAGCGGAAGACCCTGATCGCCAATAACCGCGAGATGGAAAGCGCCACGAAGGTCAGGCGCGAGTTCGTGAAGACCCTGCTGTCGCGGAAGACCGCGCCGAAGGGCTGGCAGTACTTCACCGTCCACGCCATCACCCACGACCCCGAAGCCGCCAGCGGCTACGACGGCAAGGTCGCCACCGAGATGATCGGTGCCAAGACCGGCGAGGACACCGACCGGTGGGGCTGGAACCCGCTCCGGGACCACACCGCTAAGACCACAGCCCGGCCCGAGTTCTCCCTCATCGCCCTGATCTGCGCCGGGTATGAAAAGACCATCCAGAAGGACTCATGGCGGTCCGCCGAGAAGCGGCACTTCCACTACCTGAACCAGCTCACCGCCTGGGGCTACACCGCCAGCGCCGTCGAGAAAATCATCCTCGACAAGCACACCACCGACACCGAGTAACCGGACAGTGCGCCGGGCGGCTGTACCCCAGAGGCAGCCGCCCGGCCCACTCACCCCAGCAAGGGCCAGGAACCTTCCAGAAGTGGGGCGGTCCGCCGCCCAGGGCGAACCACAGCAGCCACTCACCCCAGCAAGGGCCAGGAACCTTCCAGAAGTGGGGCGGTCCGCCGCCCAGGGCGAACCACAGCAGCCACTCACCAGCGCCGGACCGCCATTAACCGCGACAACGCGGCCGGCACTCCACCACCCGCGCGACTAGGAACAACGAGGTACCAGGCCGCGGCAGCACCACAACCCATTCAGCTAAGCTGAACCACAGATTTCCTTTGCAGAGGGAAACAGGAAGGGCCGGCACATATGTGCCGGCCCTTCCGCATTACATCAGGAGTGTGGCGTGGTCGGGATCGTGAACCGCGGCGCGTCAGTTAGGCCGCAGCCTCGTCCTCGTCCTCCGAATCCCCGTTCTCCGCAAACGCGCCGTTCACAAGCGCGGTGCACGCAGCGATGACGTACTCCGGAACAGCGTCGAAGTCTCTTGGATTGAGCTGCATCACATACTCGTTTTCGATGTGATAGGTCTCGTTGACGAACTTCGTAAAGACTTTGTCCCCCTTCAATGCGATGGGGTTTAGCTCGGACATGATTCTAAAGAGTTGCACCTTTTCATAGCCCACGTCCGTAGCGTCAAACTTGGCCTTCAGGGCAACGGCGTCCTTGAGCTCCGAAAGGATCCGCGCGTAGTCAAAGCTGGGGATGTGCTCTTTGACGGCCTCGGTTGCTTCGAGGATGCCTGTTTTTGTGAGTGGCGTCTGCTGGGTTCCCGTCTTTTGTGTCGGGACCTCCCGCAGATGAAGCAGGCTCGACAGGAGGTCGTACTCACCGCCGCGGGAACCGTGCACCTCGAACCGGCGTCGCAGGTAGATGCACTTGATGGCATCATCGCTGGCTGACGAAATATTGGAGTCGCATACCTGGGAGAACGTATTGATGTCGTTGGCCTCGATGGGCTTCTCGCTCACCAGACCTGCCCGGCCGCTAAGGAAGTGCACAGCAGGATCTGCCGCCGTGAACTGACCCGACGTTCCGGTCAGCACGATGTCTACGGCCGGTTCGATATCGTGAGTAAGAAGAAGCGATGTTACATCGCGGAGACTGTTCTTACCGTGGAACAGCTGGTGGAGGATTGCGAACTTCTTCGTCTTATCGAAGCTGGAGATCGGATCGTCCAGCACAACCAGGTCCGGTTGCTCCCGATTTACATGATGCATGAACAACACGAGTGCAAAGGCGTTCTTCTCGCCATAGCTCAAATGACTCGACGCAGACTCGAGATGTCCGGGAGCGTCCTTGTGTTCCAGGAGCATGCGATATGAATCCCCAGTGGCCTCAATCCGGACAGAGTACTGATAGCCCGCGGAACTGAGGAACTCATTTATCGATGCTTGATTGACCTGAATTAGGTTCGAAACCCTCCTCTTCTGGTCTGAAATGCTGCGTCGAACATCGATGATCTGGATCGCAACTTCGTCAAGCTTCGCGTTTATCAGGTCTACGACCAACGTAGTTGCGTCCGAATTGAGTGCATGCAGTAGGGACAGATCGACCTTGAGGTCTTTTAGGACGGCTCCCACATCTTTTTCGTCTCGCAGGGCATGAAACGACAGTCCTTGCAGCGCGGAAAGCTTTAGGAGGAGCGTCTCCACCTGCCCTCGCAAAGTGGCAAGGAAGAGGCCCTCCTCCGGCGTGATTTCAGTGAGGGATGTCGTCAAGGCTTCTAGCTGCTTTAGGTAGCCGGGCTCAAAGTAGCGGCCGAGCTTATCTATGGCGTTCCGCAGCGCACTCATGTTCTTGACCGCGGCGGACTCGTATTCCGCAGATACCTGGGTTGCAGTGGCCTTGTCCACACTCTGGACCGAGCAGAACGGGCAGTTTTCGGAGAGGTCGAGGAACGCCTTCCCCTTCGATTGCCAGGTGATCCAACCCGCTGGATCACTGCTTTGCAGAAAACCTGTGTAGCCCTGTAGCGGCGCAGGAATGTTCTTGAGCTTGCCGCCAACTCCCAGGGCTTTGAATCCTCGGCTGGTCTTTGCGACGACACCTGTCTTTGTAACGTTGAAAGCATCACGCAGCTCAGTGAAGCTGATCAGAGCTTCGTTGAACTCTGTCTGCTGCGCAAACGTCTCCTTCAGAGACTGGAACATGGACTCGATCTTTTCGAGTCCCTGCTTGTAGTCGTCTGTGTTGATGAAAATCTCGAAGCTGTTTTTGAGTACCTCGTCAGGCTGGAACACAAACTGCGATACGTAAGCATCGTTGAAAGTCAGCACGCTGTTTATCTCTTCAGCGCCTTCTACGACCGGTCGTGGGCCGTCGGCTTTTGCCCGGTACTTGAAGGGGGTCAGTTCATCCAGGTTTCCGCCCTCGGTACGTAGAGTGAGCGCTCGAGCGATCGTGCTCTTGCCGAGGCCGTTGGGGCCGTACTTGATGTTTAGAGATGACCGGCGAAGGGAGATATTCGCCTCGCCAATACTGTTGCAATCCTTGATCCTGATTTGATAATCAGCTGGCACGTTTGGTTCCACTTTCACAGTGTCAATCTCGGGCTCAGTCATGGCCCACCCCCTATATATTTCATGACGATCTGCTTTAATCTGCCCTTCCGGCTCGTGGTTCAAGTTCGACGAAAACGTGAGCTGCAGGGATTTTGACGGGTGAGCCATGTGTGTCGGCCACAGAGTCAGCCGCAGGTGCCTCCCGCGCCTAGCTCGACAGCCGTGTGCCGGCGGGGCGGGGTCATTTACCGGCGGGTGTGCTGCGTTTGCGGAACGTGCCGGCGATGGAGAGTTTGCTGGAGTATTGGATGGATCCGTAGCGGAAGAGGTGCACGGCAAGGCGGAGGATGAGAAACCCGATGATGAAGAGTTCGGCGATGACGATGGTTGCCTCGACGGGTGAGAGGGTTCCGAAGCCGTTGCGGAGCAGGGCTGTTACGGGGGCGGAGAGCGGGAAGTAGGTGAAGATCTGCACGATGGGTGCGTTCGGGTCGGAGATGATGAGGGTCATGGCGTAGAAGGGGACGAAGATCAGCGCCATCAGGGGCCCGAAGATCGTGCCGGCGTCTTTGGCGGTGGGCATGACCGCGCCGATCGCGACCAGGACACCGGTAAAGACGGTAAAGCCGCCCAGCAGCAGCAGCGCCCCGACGATCATGGTGCCGGGTTCGAAGCTCAGGGTCGACAGGTCCAGGTCGGGCATGGCGAGTTTGTCGCGGAAGAAGGCGTAGCCGACGGCGATGGGGGTGAGGAAGACCAGGATCTGGAGAAGGCCGACCATGAACAGGGCGATGACCTTGCCGATGATCAGGGTGGTCGGGTTCAGGGTGGTGAGGATCATTTCGGTGACCCGGTTTTCTTTCTCTTCCAGGGTGCTGTTGAGCATCTGGTTGGAGAGCAGAATGATCGAGACGTAGAAGATCAGCAGGAACAGCAGCGGCGGGACCGCGGAGCCGAAGCCGCCGGCTGACTGGCCGTCCTTGAAGGTCTGGGATTCGGTCTTGACGTCGCCGCTGGCCGCGGCCATCAGTTGCGGGGAGCCGATCGTGGCCTGGGCCGAGGCGGTGAGGAGCTGTTTGGCGACGGCGTCGTACTTGCCGTTGTCGAAGATCCCCTGGTCCTGCCCGTAGACCTTGACCGGCTGGGTGGCGATGTCGGCGGGGTAGGCGAAGTAGGCGTCGGTTGCCCCGTCTTTGACGTCCTGCAGCGCCTTGTCCGGATCGCCGGCTTCCCGGCCGCCCATGGCGGTAGCGATCGCCGGGGTGATGAGTCCGGAGGCATCGGTGTAGGTGAAGGACATGGCCGCGGTCTTCTGGGCGTCGGCGCTGGCCGCGGTGGAGGAGTTGCTGAGGTAGATGAGCGCGAAGACGATCGCCATCACTACCGGGATGGCCAGGGTGGCGATCCAGAAGCGGCGTTTCTTCACGGTGCGGGTGAATTCGAACCCGACGACGGTGCCGAGGTTGTGGCCGGCGAAGGGGCGCTTCGGCGTGGGCGGCGGGGTGGACTGCGCCGGGGCGGGGGAGGGGAGCTGCGTGGATGTTTTCTGTGTCATCGGTCTATGCCTCCGCCATGTCGTGGGTTTCGCCGTAGACCTTGATGAAGACCTCGTCCAGGGACGTCCGGGCGGTGGTGAAGGACTTCACGGCCACGCCGTGGCCGACGAGTGCGCGCAGGACGGCGGCTTCGTCCGCGCCGGGGTTGGGGGAGAGTTCGGCGTGCCCGCTGCCGGCACTGGCGATGTCATACAGGGCCGAAGAAGGCAGGGTTCCGCTGTAGGTGAGCCGGTAGACGGTGCCGCCGAATTGTTCCTGGACCTCGGAGACGGTGCCGTACGCGCGGGCGGTCCCGTCCTTGAGCAGGATCACCCGGTCGCAGAGCCGTTCGACTTCTTCCATCTGGTGGGTGACCATGATGACGGTCGCGCCGGCGAGTTTCTGGTCTTCGATGATGTCCATGAGCAGGCGCCGATTGACCGGGTCGAAGCCCTTGGTCGGTTCGTCCAGGATTAGCAGTTCGGGGTCGTTCATGATGGTCACACCGAGCTGGATTTTCTGCTGCTGGCCGCCGGAGAGCTTATCCAGCCGGGTGGTGGCCTTATCGGCCAGGTCGACCCGTTCCAGGTAGTCCCGGGACCAGGCCCTGGCCCGGCTCTTGTCCAGGCCCTTGAGCCGGCCGAAGTAGACCATCACATCCAGGACGGACTCTTTCTTGTACAGGCCGCGCTCCTCCGGCAGGTACCCGAGCCGGGCCCCGTCCTGCGGGGCGAAGGGTTTGCCGCCTATGTGGAGGATCCCGGCGGTCGGCTGGTAGATGCCCAACAGCGCCCGGAGGGTCGTGGTTTTCCCGGACCCGTTGCTGCCCAGGAACCCGAAGGTTTCCCCCGCCCGGACATCGAAGGAGAGGTCCTTGATGACCGTCGTATCCCCGAAGTCCATCCGGAAGTCTTTGATGTGTACGAGCGGCTCGGCGGCCGCGTCCCCCAGCGTCATGGCAACACTCTAACCGGGGCGTGCCGTCGCCAGTGAGGAACCGCACCGGAGGCGGAATCTTTCGGGGGTTAGGCACCTGCTCTGCCTGGCGTCCGGAAGCCGATGGTTCACCGCAGCTCTCCGCTGACTGGGCAGGAACCACTGCTTTGAAGCTTCAGCAGTGCCTGCGGCCGGAACCCACCGGTAGAGCGTCGGCACGGAGACGCCGAGGCTACTGGAAAAATGTCGCACCGGCACGAAGGTGGATCGGAGGCCGTACCTTACCTCCAGAGTTTAGACGGAGACAGGCTAATGCGTCTCCAGACTGTGCTATTGCATTGGTAGGCGGCATTAGCTAGTCTGGAGACACAAATTAGAGTCTCCGAAAGGATCAGCAAATGTCTCCCAGTGAAATTTACCCTGTACCGGTTCCCGCCGAGGACCTCGATGCGGTGTACCAGCTGCTTGCCGAGCGATCGCGAGCTCGCAGCGCCGCTTCGTCCGCGTCCGCCCCAGAAACGCCTCTCCACGAGGGTGGGTCCGAACGGTCCGATGCTAAAGACGATGTGTGGACGGAAGAGCAACTGGCACGCCTCGCTCAGGGTGACACGATCACCACCCAAGTCCTTACCGACATCATGGACGTCATCGCACGCGACCCTCGCGGCACGCACGAGTACAACCAGGAGAGTCTCGTGGAGGAGACTGGGCACTCAGCGGGTCGCGTCAAGGCCACGTTCACCAAGCTCACCCCCCACTTTCGGAAGCACTACGGGACGGGCTGGTGGCCGATTATGGCCGACTCGGGGGCCAGCTTCAAGCCGGCGCGCTCAGGCATGTATTACTGGATGACTCCGACGATCACCGATCGGTGGAAGCGAATCCGAAACCTCTGAAATCCCCGAAACGAGGCACCTGAGCAGTTCGATCACTCGGGTGCCTCTGCATGTGAGCCGTGTGCCGGCGCGGGGCGTGGACGAACCCACATCGCCAGGAGTCAGCGACGTCCCCCAAGTGGCTCTTGTGCGGCCGGCTCTTCCGCTGTGCAGATGACTTCGGAATCTGACAGTGACTGTCGTTTTCAGAAGCTGACTGCACAAACTTCCGCTGAATTCCAGGGTTTGTGCAGGCGGCTCGTGACCGCGGGGTGTCCGGCACTCCTATGCACAAGTTCTCTTTCGCTCGGTACTGCTATTCACAAATGCACAGACAGGTCTCGAAACCGAGGGAACCGTGTCGCTTTCTTTCTCGCAGGTAGCGGCGCCCGGCCGGATAGCTCAAAATGACCGACGATGCCCTAAGCCCCGTCGGCTAGCTCTTTCATCCGCAGACGCTGCCCTTCCCACTGCTCGGGCGTGAGGTCTGGAATGTTCGGCGCGGATGGGCGCAAACCGATGAAACCGTCTAACTGCTCGCGCACGATGTCCAGGTGTCCGGCATGACGGTGAGACTCGGCGATCATATGCACCAGAAGGCGTTCCACCGTAGTGTGCCGATGCTTTATCCACCACTGCACCACGGCCGGTGAATCCAGCTCCATTCGTCGAGCACTGCATCGGATGCGACGTTTGTCTCCCGATAGATCTTAACCGCATCGACCAGCGTCATATTCGGCGGCGGGAGGAAGGCTGCCTGAGTGTCCTCGGCTTCGATAACGTCCCGGATAACGGGGTTCTCAATTTCCCGTCCAAGACACGAAATGAAGTACTGGGGTTCGGTGACGGCCAGGTGGAGCAGTAAGCCCATGACATGGGTGCCTGTCGGAGTCAGGGGAGTACGTGCCTGGGCATCACTCAAGCCCTCACATTTCCACAAGATTGCTTCGCGGGCATCGTTCAGATATTCACGAAGCTGTGCCCCTCTGCCATTTTTATCGATTGGCATGAACTGAACGCTGCTTTCTACTCGGTGCCCCCAGGGCTCTCTTCAACGGAATCCATAAGCACACGAAGTGAAGGAACCCAACGCACCAGGGAGTCAAGCCGATCCCACTCCACCTGGACAGAGAAGCCTGCCTGTCGGGGTCGTTTGCCGTGCGTTGGACGCAGGACAACAGCAACTGAGTAAGGCACTTCTAGAACGTCAAGATGATTCGTAATCTCGTCCACGCTGACCTGCCATTCCTCGCTACCTCGCGCACGCCAGATGCTCAGTCCCTCTTTACGACTGACGACGGCGCTACCAGCCCGAATGAGACCAACAAGTGACCGTTGCGCAGACCGCTGCGCCGAAGTGAGTGCCATAGTCACCAAACTTATCCCGCCGGTTGCTGATCGCTCAGTCGTACCGTCTAGGTTGAGCAGGCAGCCAGCTTCTGACAATGGCGGATTTGGCCCTCTAACCAGGCGAAGTGCAGAGGACTTCTGACATAAGTGCAGTCAGCTTCTGAAATCGACAGTGACCGCCCGGAGATGACGGTCCCCGCCGTCGTGAGTCTTGCCAAAAAGTGATGCAAAAATGCCTAGAAATCAACGAATTGCGGCTATTCATTCAGTTGAATGATTGCTATAATGGGATGTAGCAGGTCAGCCAGACGGACGAAACTTATCGAGATACGAAACCAGGTGCTGAAGTGACCCTCACCATCTACACCAAGGCCGCCGGATGCTTCGGCTGCACCAAGACCAAGCAGAAGTTCACTGACGCCGGCATCGCCTTCACCGAGGTCGACGTGACCACCAACCAGGCCGCCTTCGAGTACATCACCGAAGAGCTCGGCTACTCCCAGGTGCCCGTCGTGGTCTACGACAAGGAGAGCAGCGAAGACCACTGGTCCGGGCTGAATCCGGCCAAGATCGCCCGGGTCATCGAGATCGAAGCCGCCGTGCGGCAAGGCGCTCTCACATGAGCGTCGGAACCGGCCTGACCGTTATCGGCAACCTCACCGCCGACCCTGAGCTGCGGTCCACCGGGTCCGGGACGGCCCTCGCCCGCTTCACCATCGCCTCCACTCCGAGGACCTTCGACGCCGCCACCGGCAAGTGGGCCGACGGGGACACCCTCTTCCAGCCCGCCACGGCATGGCGGGGCATTGCCGAACACGCCGTCGCATCCCTGACCAAGGGCATGCGCGTGATCGCCACCGGAACCCTCAAGCCCCGGTCCTACACGACCAAGACAGGGGAGGAACGCACCGTCGTCGAGCTCGACGTCGAGGACATCGGCCCGTCCCTGCACCACGCCGCCGCCGAGGTCACGCGCAGCGGTCCCGGCCCGGAGCAGGACGAGGAGCACCCGCCGGACAGGTTCAGCCTGTCCCCCCGGGACTACGGGGACGACGATGCGTGGTTCGGCCTCGCAGCCAATCCCACCGGCAACATCGACGTCCCGGCCCCCGCGACTGAGGCCCTCTAGATGGCGCGCATCCCGGCCTTCGGAGAAGGGGTTCGGCTGGCCCGATGTCGTGCTGGCGTTAGCAGGTGTGTTCTTGCCGGTCTTCTGGCCCTTCGGCTCGTTCTCTATACCGGCCCTCAGGAGCCACGCCGGAAGCAAGCATTCATGAGCCGGGCACTGCGTGAGGGAAGATCAACGGGATGAAGAAGATCGCGGCATTCACGCCCTATTTCACAGAGGATGAGGCCGGGCAGGTCCGTGCGGCGTTCCTGGCAGCCGGCCACCTGGAGGGCGACGCGAGCGTGTCGGACTTCATCGTGCGGGCCACGATGCGGGAGGTGAAGCGGCTGCAGCGCCGCCACAACGCCGGCCGGGCGTGGGCCCCTGTCCCCGCGGGCGGCCTGCGCCGCGGACAACGCACCAAAGATGAACTGCAACACCGGAACGAGGGAACCTGATGATGGCAAGACGGACCGAGGACACCGACGCGCCGCCGACGCCGGCGGCTGGTCCGGCGCTGCCCAGGATGCTGACGCTGGACCAGGTGAAGGAGGTCCTGAACGTCAACACGCCTTTGGTGTATGCGCTGGTGCGCAGCGGGGAACTGCGGGCCGCGCAGTTCGGCGGCCGGAACGTCTGGCGGGTCCGGGAAGATGACCTGCTGGCCTACATCGACGCCGCGTACGAGAAGACCGCGCACCGGATCGCGGCCGGGCAGGTCCCCGAGGAAACCACCACCGAGGACTGACCCGCCTGGGGTTCCCTGGACCCGGTGCTGGGGCAGAATGAAACCATGTGCGGCAGATACGTGATGTCAAAGGCGACCGGTGATCTCCTGAGTCACTTCGAGGCCAAGGAAGTCGAGGGCAGCCCGCCCCCGCCGAGCTGGAATGTAGCGCCCACGCAGGACGTCCCCATCATCACCGAGAAGCTTGATGAGGACTCCGTGGAGCGCCGACTCCTGATTGCCCGCTGGGGTCTCGTGCCGTCCTGGGCCAAGGACATCAAGATCGGCTCTAAGCTCATCAATGCGCGCAGCGAATCCATCCTGGACAAGCCCTCGTTCCGCAAAGCAGCCATCACGCGGCGCGCCCTGATCCCGGCCGAGGGATATTACGAGTGGGAGAAAACCGAGGACGGGAAGAAGATCCCGCACTACTTCTATTCCGAGAAGAATGACCTGCTCGCATTTGCGGGACTCTACGAATTCTGGCCCGACCCGTCCCTGCCGGAGGATGACCCGCATCGGTGGCTGCTCAGCTGCACCGTGCTGACCACGACGGCCCACGATTCCCTCGGCCACGTCCACGACCGCGCCCCGGTCATCGTCCCGCCGGAAATGTACGGGGCCTGGCTCAACCCCGGCACCACCGGAAAGAACGATGTGCAGCACATGTTGGACGCCATGCCCGAACCGGTCCTGACACCGCGGGTCGTCACGGACCGGGTGAACAGCGTCCGCAACAACGGACCCGAACTCCTCGACCCGCCAACCTGAATCCGCCCGACCTCCCTTTCGGGGCAGCAGGGAACACGTCGAGGCAAGACAACGCGGATTGGCCGCCACCCAAAGGTGACGGCCAATCAGTGGGTGCGGTGCACCCGCTTGCGGGTGTTCTTTGTGGTCCTTGGCTGAAGAAAGCCGGCCCTGACGTGGGGTGTGCCGGGCGCACCGTCTTGGACCATGGGGAAGGGCCCCGCCGCTCCTTAGGACTGTGTGGGCGCGGTGTCCAGGATGTCACCGTGCGGGGGAGCGGACGCCTGACCTGCGGTCTGTGACGCGGAGGTTTTTCGCCGGCGTGAGACGGCCCCTGGTTCGAGTCCAAGCTTCTTCAGCTCCTCGGTGCTCCACCCGTCCTTGGTGGCCCGGACGTATGAGCGCTTGTCGTCGCGTTCAGCATCCGCGAGTTGTTCCTTGAGGTCAGCGACCCGCTGCCGGGCCTTGACCAGCTGCGTGACGGATTCGATGCGCGAGTCGAGCAGCGCGCGGGCCTGGTTACGTGTCTTTTCAATGTCGAGGTTCGCCATGCCTCCACCCTAACCACCACATCCCCGAGTCCACGGGACGAACCGCCGCGGAGACAATGATCCGGAGAAGCGGCGGAGCAAGCTATACATTTACACGGGTGTAAATGGCGTGTCGCTCCCGCGCCTTCGGCGGTTTGCTTGGCACACTCGTTGGTGTGGTCCCCGGCTTCGGGGTCGCTGCGCTGGGCTTTGAAGGATGGGGGAGTGCTTGACTGAGCAGAATGAGTCCCGTCCGCGCCTGTCCAAACGCCGCCGCGAGAATTCGCCGGCGGGGACGAAGAAGCGCCGCGAAGTATGGGTCACTGCTGGGGAAGAGGCCGCGCTGGTTGCGCGCGCCGCGCGGGAGAAAGTTACTGTCCCGAACCTGCTGATCACTTCGGCATTGACGGAGTCGTCTGAGACACCTACCGAGCGCAGGGCGGCGATGGCGGAACTGATGGCCCTGCACACGCTCCTGGCGCGGGTTTCGAACAACGTGAACCAGATCGCCCGTCACGCGAACGCCGGCGATGAATTCCCGCGGGATGCAAAGGCGGCGCTGGCCTATGTGCGCGAGGTCGCCATGCGGATTGACCGGACCATTGAGGGGCTGATGTAGCCGATGATTCCCAACATCACCCGCGGTTCCAGGATGTCCGGGCTGCTGCTGTATCTGGCATCGACCGATGCTGACAAGACGAAGAACTCCCACACCGATCCGCACCTGGTGGCCGGTGATGCGGCGATCATGGCCTGGTACGACGACGGCGTCCTGGACCGCGATGATGCCGTGGCGATCGCGAAGCACCTGGACCAGCCCCGGAAGTCTTTTGGCGTCGAGATCGTACAGAAGGATTTCCGCTGGGATGCGGCATCGAAACAGCGTGTGGAGAACGGCCACAAACCGGCTGATGTGTGGCATTGCTCGCTGAGCCTCCGCGCCGAAGAGGGGCCGCTGACGGATCAGCAGTGGGGCGACATTGCCAACGACTTTGTCGACGCCATGGGCTTCACCGAAGCGGGCGGCAAAGCCCAGTGCCGCTGGGCCGCGATCAACCACGGCACGTCCGAGAACGGCAACCACCACATCCACATCGCCGTGTCCCTGGTCCGCGAAGACGGCACCAAAGCCTCCACCCACGGTGACTACAAGCGCGCACAGGAAACCTGCCGCGAGCTGGAGGTCAAGTACGGGCTGGAAGAACTCTCCACGGTGCACGCCACCCGCGGCTATGACCGTGCCGAGAAGGCCACCGCGAGCCGGGACGACCGCGAGATGCACCGCTCATCCCTGGCAAGGAAAGTGCGCGCCAGCGCCAGCGCCTCCGGGACCGAAGCGGAGTTCGTCCGCCGGGCCCGCGACACCGGCCTGCTCGTGCGTCCGCGCTACGCGAAGAACACCACCGACGTCGTGGTCGGCTACTCCGTGGCCGAACGCCCCACCCGGGGCGAACGTCCTATCTGGTTCGGCGGCGGGACCCTAGCCTCCGACCTGAAACTCGGTGCCCTCCGGGAAGAATGGCCAGACACCCCGCAGCTGGCAACGGACGCCGCAGCGGAATGGAACGCGGCCGCCCGCAACAAGCGCACGGTCTCCAGGACCGGCCCCGAGAACTCAACACCGCCGGCAGAAATGTGGGTGGAATACACCCGCAACGCGGCCGCCCTGGCCGACCAGCTGCGCACCATTCCACGGGATGATCACGCGACCTGGGCGAAGGCTGCACGGGACGTCTCCGGCGCGTTCGCGGCATGGTCCTACCGGCTTGAACCGACCCCCGGTCCGCTGGCGGCCACCGCCGCTGAACTGTCCCGCACCGCCCAGTTGCGCGCACCACGGCAGCACAGTAAACCTGTCGCTCTCCCATCGATTGCCGGGACGGCCATGTTGTTCATGGCCGCGTCGAGCAAGAACAAGACGGCCGCCCAAACGGCACTTATGGTGCAGCTGATCAACACCGCCTTCGCCGTGTATGAGATGCACGCCCAGTCGGGACGGACCCGTGAGGCCCAGCGCATCCGGTCCGTGGTCGAGGAGCGGCTCGCCCCGTTCACCGGCACCATGCCCAAGCCGGTTCTGGTCGGTGCCGGGCAGCCGGCACTTGAGGCTGCGCCGCGGGCGATCGATATCGCCCGGCGCGGCATGGTCCCCATCCGTCCCGGGTCAGTACTGCCCACAACGCCAACACCGGCGACGCCGGCGAAGACCTACCAGCCCAGCCGGCGCGACGCCGGTCCGGGCCTGGACCGATAGACCACCACCAACTGCAAGGGGGACACGATGAGTGAATCAGACGGAATGGATGACGTCCTGGACGGCGGCCTGCGGCAGTCGCTGATGATCGCATCACGCATTGCCGAGACCCTGGCCCGCCGACGCCAGGAGAGCCAGCGCCAGATCGAACACCAGGACGCCCAGACAGCGCACGAAGCCCAGGCCCGCCTCGCTGCCGAACGCAGCGCCGCGCACGCAGCGCTGGCACCCGTGGAGAAGGACCAGTGGTGGGACAAGGCACAGCCCAGCGACATCGCCACGGCACACGCCGCCGCGGAAGGGTGGAAGCACCACGACCCCGCCGCCCTAGCAGCCTCGGCGAAAATCCGGCAGGAAGTCCTCACTCGCTACGGCATCGACACCCACGACGTCGGCACGGACACCGCCTATCTGGAATCAGGGATCCAGACCATCACCACCGGGAAGGCCCGGCAGGACGAACTGGCCCAAAGCCAGGAAAAGACCCGCGAAGCCGCCGCCGAACACGGGAAAGCCATGCAGCTGCTCGCCGCTGCCCGCGCCGAAGAACTCCGCGCTCAAGCCGAGACACTCGCCCCGGAAATGGAACGCCACCACGTGCCCGCAGAATATCTGGCCAACCCCGAGCTGACCCGGGCGCTGCAGACCGCCCACAGCGCGAAGACCCCCACGGCAGTGGAGGCCGCGGACGCCACCGTGCAGGAACGCATGTTCCTCATCGGCAAGGACGGGATCAACGGCCCCGACATCGACCAGCTTCGGAAAGAGACCACCGCGATCGTCAACGGCGCCGCCGACTCCCACTTCGAGGACCCCGGGTTCGTCAAAGCCGCCAAGGAAATGCACGAAGCCAAACTCCTGGCCGAGGGCGGGTTCAAAGGCTCCGGGCGGAAGCCCGTGGAGCAACGGTACGAACAAGCCGAAAAGGAACTCTTCGTTCGCATGGAAGGACTCGGCCGCGAGATAGAAAACCGCGTCACCGGCAACGACAGCAGCCCGCTTAGAGACCAGGGGCTGAAGGCAGAAACCGTCTCGGTCGCCGACTACGGTTCAGCCGCCCACCACGAGAAGTTCGCTGAGTCCCTGGCAAACACCGGCGCGAATGAAGCCCAGATACGCGGCCGCCTCGCCGCTGCCCGCAGCGAGGGCAGCCACCCTATCGCAGCCGTCACCATGGGCAAGGATGCAGCCAAGGCACGGAAGTCCCGCTCCGGGACAGCAGTAGGCTCAGAGCGCGGGAAGAATGGACTGAGTCGCTAGAACGCGTCATGCAGGCCCACGAGATGAAGAGGGCGTTGACTCAAATCGGCTGACATCGTGAAGATTAGCGGTGAAAGCTCCGCGCGCGATGTCCCCGGATGTCTGACGGCGAAATTTTCCCCACTCCTCGTGTGTCATCGGGGCGCGCAGGACCTCACTCGTCACATGACCTGCTGGCTGAGCATGGCAAAGCCGCTAGTTGCCGGCTGGGGTGGCAACTAGCGGCTTTGACGGTTTGTCGCGCTTCAATGCTCTACGCGAAAAGGGAGTGGATCCACTCGATCAGCGTATGTACGTGTTTTTGGGCTGCTTCGTCGTAGGCTTGCTTGCCGGCCGCGAAGGCAATGCCTCGCGCAAGCTGCCGTCCGAGCTCTCGGGCCGGGTCGAAGGTGGGGTCGTCGTGGTTTTTAGGCTCGTTCTGCTGTGGGGGGCCCTCGTTTCCTTCGTAGGACGGATTGTGTTTGTCGCTAGGGTTCTTGGCCATGATTGACCTTCTGGCGCTTTTTTGTAGACCGATGCGGTTTACATTCGGTCCGGCGGGGCGCCACCCGACGACTGTTACTCCGATGCGTCTCCCGACTCCCGATAGCCATCAAGCGTGGCGAGCAGCGCAGCCTTAGCGAGCTGTTGCTTGCTGATACCAAGCTCCTTGGCGATCTTCGTTGCGAGGCGATCGTCCTTGGACGACAAACGGAGCGAAATTACGGGACCGGACGAATCGCGATCCTTCAGCTCTTGAATCCTCTTGTTGAGGAATTCCGTAGCCACTACCTCGGGTCGCCTCCTTCAAGGGAAACGGCGGTGAAGCGACGTGCTGGAAATCCTCGTGGCCGTGCGGCCAATGTGATGTTCATCTGGTTCCTCCTATATTTCTGACATCCCTGGTTGGGATGTGCTTCAACTTTGTACATCCCTTTGATGGGGATGTACGTCTAATTGTAGACGTAGCGGATTCTTTTTGTAAACAACAGGTGTTTACAGTTGTATACGAGCCTCAAGAGGACGCGAAGTCCCGCTCCAAACGACAACGTGAGCAATGTCAGACTCTGTGCCTCAGGTCGGGTACGGTCACCAGATGGACTTCGAAAACATGGTGGCCCCTCTGATGGCACCCAAATACGGAACTGCTGATCAGTGGCTCTTTGGAAGTGGTTTCCTCGTCCGGATCAACGGCGAGATCTTCCTCGTTACGGTTGCGCATCTGTGCGATCACCAGTTGGCACCGAGCGCTGACTGGTCGCTGTGGCCGGACAACATATTTCTTGCTGACACAGCGGATGTGGATGAGGACGATGGATGTCCCAAACGGATGGAGAAGTTTGATCTTTTCTTTGAAGGCCACAAGGGCAAGAGGGTTCCCCGGTTCAAATACCTGCTGCGTCAGGAGCGGCCCGGTACTATCGCGGACATCATCTTGCTGCGTCTGCAGTCCGACGACCGCATTGTGAAGATGTACAGCAGTTTCGATCTGCCTGCCGACAAGGGCGAACACGAACCCGGTGCTGTGGTTACCCAACTTGGCCGCCGAAGCGAGTTTCCGGCGCTAAGCGTTACCGAACACCGTTTCACACTAAAGGACGGACCCGTTCGCCTTATGGTTCCAGAGGGTCAGGAGGGAGATTCCGGAGGTCCTGTCGTAAGTTCAACCGGACTCTTGTTTGGCATGAATGTCGGGTCACACGTGAACTTCCCCGAGGCAGCCATGCTGATGTCGCCGGAGGCTATCGAATCCCTTGCCGAAGCTGTACGCGGCGTCGCCAAGAGATGGCCACAGTTTGAGTCCGGGGGTCCGACCCCACCGCAGTCGTAGACATAGTCAGTAACGCAAAAGGGGTTGACCGCCGAGTGGCACTCTCCTTCTCTTCTCGTGCCCAGCCCGAGTGACCCTTGTCTGCCGTTCTCCTGAGCCAACTCCGGCCCACTGTCCGAATCCGATACGGAAGTAGGCCGTTGAAAAGACGACTTAGTCGTTCTCCCACTGCAGCCCGAGGAGGTGGAAGGCCTTGCTGATTTCGGGGCTGTCGTGCTCCAGCGGTTCTTCGCGGGTTGCGTCATGGATGTTCGGCGTGATCTGTGGATCGCCGGGGCGCTCGAAGATGGCCCAGAGGTGGAGATCGTCACCGTGACGGGAGGTAAAAGTGACGCCGTCGAAGTCTGTCATTTCGTAGAGCCAGGCTGCGACAGCCTGGGTCAGGCGCCGGGGCCGGGCGTCCTTCAGCGCCGCGGTGTCAAAATCGGCCAGGCCCAGGCTCAGGGCCACGCCGATGAAGTGCGGGTACAGGGCCGCGACGCTGCCCGAGGCGGTCACCTCGCAGTAGCGGCCGGACAGCTTTGCGGACGCGGCGGCGCGCACTTCCAGCCACTCCCGGGGGACACGCCCCTGGGCGATGGTGGGATGCAGGACCTTATCCTCGTCGTCCTCGACGATCTCGTCCAGCTCCAGGCTCAGCCGTGCATCCTTGCGGAAGTGCGCCAGAACCTCGAGCAGGCACGCCAGAAGGGTGGAACCGGCGTAGATGGTGCGGAAGTTGCCGTGCAGGTCATCCCACCGTCCCGGGAATCGGCCGTCGGTGGCCCATTCCCAGCCGCTCCAGGCCCACGGTTCCGGGCGGAAGCCGACACGCCAGACCCTGCCGTCGGCCTCGGCCACGGTCAGTTGCGCAGAAACCACCGATCAGCCTGCGGCCGCGAACGCGCGGGCGGCGGCCAGCACCTGCGGACCGGCGTCGTCCAGCTGGCCTTCGCGGAGCAGACGCGCCGGCGGGACATCGTCCAGCTGCGGGTTCATGCCCTGGAACCATGCCTGCACCACGGCCCGGGAATCCCGCTCCGCGAGCAGGGCAGCCACGTGGTAGGCCGTGCGGAGCCGGTGCATCACCTCGGCGGAGGGTTTCCGTTCCCCGTCGGCCCACTGCCGGACGGCACGGGTTTCCTTCACCGAGCCGATGTAGGCGACCAGTTTCGCCCCCAGGAGGTCCCTCAGATCCCGGACCAGCACATCGTCGGCCAGTCGGATGGAGTCCTGGTGCGCCTTCAGCCCGCCACGGGCGCCTGTCACTGCAGTCATAGTTCATGGTCCCACGAAAACCCGCCCCGGATCAATGGTTCAAACATATCTCAGATCACACCCTAAATCACCGATAACAATGATTATGTCAGCCTGAATGATGATTATTGCATCAGATGCAATATCGCTGACCCCAGGGACTCTCCCATCGCAACGGAACCATTCCGACCAGTTAACCTGGCCCTGACCTGAGTAAACGCTTCGACGACGGGCGGCGCGAGGCGTTCTGCCGGAGTCATCCGGACAGCCTCCCGGACACCTGTTCCCACAGAACATGAACCATTGACCCGCGGATTTGCAACGATCGTGCATTAATTGCATGATTCATTCATCCAATGCAATGTCAGGAAGGGTTGTTGTGGCGGTTGATTCTGCCGGCCGGGTGCTGGAGTTCGGCGATGTGCGGTTCCTGCATCCCGAGGATCAGGTGTTCGCCCAGATGCTCACCGGGTGGCGCAATCAGCAGCTGAGCCGGAATCTCGCCCTGGGCACCATCGAGTCCCGGGAACGGCTGGTGACACGGTTCCAGGAGTCCACGAACGAGTACCCCTGGCAGTGGACACCGGCGCACGTCGATGAGTTCTTCGGCGATCTGCGCAGTGTGAAGCATGCCGCCCAGTCCACGATCCGCAGTTATCAGGCGGCCTTGCGGGCTTTTTGCTCCTACGCGGCCTCTCCTGACTACGGGTGGGACAGGGTCTGCGAACAGTACTTTGGAGCGCATCCCTCGCAGGTCTGTTTCGACTGGAACACCGCCGTCCACGCCCAGGCCACTGAATCGTCGCCAGGCCGGCGCCCGTTCACCCGCCGCGAGCTGCAGGCCTTCTTTGACCGTGCCGACGATGAAGTGGACCGGATCGCATCGCTGGGCCGCAAGGGCTGGCTCCCGGCCTACCGTGACGCGGTCCTGTTCAAAGTCGCGTACTGCTGGGGGCTGCGCCGCAATGAGGTCCGGCACCTGCAGACCGTCGATTTCGCCAGGAACCCGCACGCCCGCGAGTTCGGCAAATACGGGGTCCTGCAGGTCCGGTACGGGAAGGCCATGCGGGGTTCTCCCCCGAAGCGCCGGAGTGTCCTGACGGTGTTCGACTGGTCGGGCGAAATCGTCTCCGACTGGCTTGAACGCGGCCACGCGCACATGACGGACGGGCTGGATCTCTTTTCGTCCGAACGCGGCACCCTGGTGTCCGAGACTGCGTTGAACCGCCGGTTCAACCGCTACTGCGAGGACCTGGGCCTCTCCCCCGGCCTGGACATCCACTCGCTGCGCCGTTCCTACATCACGCATCTGATCGAGGCCGGCATGGATCCCCTGTTTGTCCAGCATCAGGCCGGCCACGAGCACGCCTCGACCACCGCCCTCTACACCTCGGTCTCGAGTGACTACCGGGTAAAGACCCTGCGCCGGGCCCTGGATTCCACGGTCCGGGACGCGCTGGCCGGAATGGGAGACTGATCCTCATGAAACGAGAGATCGACTACCGCTGGCGGCTTCCGGAACTGATGGCAGCGCGGGGACTGCACAACAGCACCGACCTCAGCCCTTTACTGCGGGAACGCGGTATCGAACTGTCGGCCTCCCAGGTCTACCGGCTCGTCACCCAACGCCCGGAACGGATCTCGCTGATGATGGTCGCCGCCCTCTGCGACATCTTCGGCTGCGGACCCGAGGAGCTGATTACGGTCACGGCCTCGGACGCGAAAGTCCGCAAGGTCGCCTCCGACGCCAACGTCGTCGATCTGAACAAGACGATCCGGCCCAAACGCGCCCGCGTGATCCGCGATGACGGCTGAGATCACCCCGCGACCCATCAGGCGCGGCCGCCCCCGCACCACAGGCGCGTTCACCTGTGACAGGTGCTCGAGGGCGGCCGGCCGGCACCGGGCCAGCTGGCCCGAAGGCAGGATCTGTGGGACCTGCTTCACCGCGGCCATGCGCACGCACGGCCCCTGCCCGGGCTGCAGCACGGACCGCATGCTCCCCGGACGATCCCCGGCCCACGGCAACGAACCTGTTTGCGTTGACTGCGCAGGCATCACGCAGGACTATCACTGCGGGCGTTGCGCCACGGAGACAGAGCATTACCGCCAGGACATCTGCGCCCGCTGCTCGCTACGGGACGACCTGACCGTGCTGCTGCGCGTTGACGAACCAGCCCCAAGTCCCGAAACGGCACCGGCAAAGCTGCTCACTGCCCTCTGCGGAGCACAACGCCCCGAAAGCATCCTGACCTGGCTGCGCAGGGCCGGCGTCCGTGATCTGCTCGGGCGGCTTGCTGCCGGCGACATCCCTCTCAGCCACGAGGCGCTGGACAAGGAACCGAACAGCCTGAGGGTGGAGCACGTCCGCAGCCTGCTCATCCATCACAAGCTGCTCCCGGAGCGGGACCACTACCTCGCCCTTTTCGAACGCTGGCTCACCAGCAAGGTCGACGCCGTCGAAGACCCCGAGGTCCGGCGGCCTGTTGAATCCTTTGCCCGCTGGCATCACCTGCGACGCATCCGGAGCCTCTCCGGGGACGGGAGCCCCACGCGCGGTCCCGTGCACAGCGCGAAGCAGGAAATTACCGAAACCATCAAGTTCCTTACCTGGCTCAAAACCACCCACGGCCGGGTGGTTGAGTCCTGCGTTCAGGGCGACGTCGATGCATGGCTGGCCGACGGCCCGACCACCAGGCACGCCATCCGGACCTTCTTCATCTGGGCGGTCAAGAACCGGACCTGCACAAACATCACTATCGGCCACCGCCAAGCGAAAACCATGCCGTTGCTAGGTCAGGACCAGCGGCTCACCATGCTCAAAGCCTGCCTCACGGCCGACGTCGACACTCTGCCATACCGGGTCGCCGCCACGTTCCTGCTGCTTTACGCCCAGCCAGTCGTGAAGATCGCCGCAATGAGAAGCACCGATGTGATCCTTACGCCCGATGGCCTGCGTCTGTCACTCGGGGAAGGAGATCCAGCGCCAGTACCGGAACCTTTCGCCGCACTGCTCACAGAACACGTGGCCTCACGCCCCAACATGCGCACCGGCAACACTTCCGGCAGCGAGTGGTTGTTCCCCGGCTACCGCCCCGGCCGGCATATCCACCCCAACACCCTCATGGAACGTCTCCGGGAGGTCGGCATCGACCTCCTAGGCGCACGCAACGCAGCCCTCCGCGCACTCGTCAACGAGGTGCCCGCACCGCTCGTCGCCGAAATGCTCGGCTACAGCTACCAAGTCACCCACAAGCACGCCATCGCAGCAGCCGAACCATGGTCTCGCTACTCGCGCCAAGAGAGGCTGCCATAGTCACCGGCAGGAAGCTTCCGTAGATTTGTTGCCACCGCTAGGATCGCTGGATGCAAGCCGAGGAGAAGAACGGTGGAATCAATCCACGCAGCATTGCCCGCGCTCTGAATACGTGCCTGGCCTTTGGTATCGCGCTTCTTGTCATGGCGTATGCCCTGGGCTTTCACAACAGCACCCCCCAATACTCCGCGATATTAGGTGGGGCACTCCTCTGCTTCGTAGCCGCGCTGGTCATTTTGATGCGGCACCTTGCCAAGCGGGCACAAGATTCGTCTCGTTCGTTTCCTCGATCGGCCGCATGGGTTGTTTCCATACTGATGGCCGGGTCGGCGGCACTCTTAATTTGGGGAACATTCGTTGACCAGCTAAAAAGCTGACACAACCGGGCCTGCGCTTCAGCAATCCACGGCGCGCACGACCACTGAGATTGCTCAAATAGTTCGAAAACGAATATCGACGGTTACCAGTAAGGGTGACGAAAGGTTGGGGACGGGCGGCCTTCGTCAGCTCCCGGCGGAAGTGCTGCACCGGTGGCCGGTTCGTTGTCGGTGAGCATCCCCGCAACGGGTCGTTTTGTTTCTCGCTGCATCTGCTTTAGCGGATGCTAGATCAATCTGAAGTTGGTGAATAGGAGGCCCATGCCTGGTATGCCAACCAGAACGCAGAAAGGTCCGCTGACGATGAGATATCCCTACCGGTGATCTCTTTGATCTTGGCTAACCTGTAAGACAGGGTTTGGCGATGGATCCCTAGTTCCGCGGCCGTTTCGTTCCATCTGCGGTCTTTTGCAAGGAAAGCGAAAAGCGTCTCACGAAGAGCTGAGGATTTGGCGTCGGGCGCAGCCAGTTCACCTAGCACTTGCTGCACAATTGCTGACGCCTCTTTCCTTGATCGGGTCAGTAGCGAAATTGGTACGCCCGCGAAGTCGAGCCACTGGTGATTTGCTCCACCGGAGGACAAGACTTTATGGGCTTCCTCTGCGGCGAATTTTGCGTCCCGGAGATCAATATAGGTTGATGACGCGGCGGCTCGGATTCCTAGCCCTTCAAGGAGCTGCCGGACGTCCTTGCGGATTCTCTCGGGCATAAGAAGCATGAACGAGTTGCGTCCGGGGCCGGCGAGCACTGGCATTCCCCCGATCGAGACTGCCCTGGCGGCTTTGGGCCCTTGGTCCGTCGCGATCGCAACCATCTGATACCCAGCCGCGATGGCACCTGGCTTCAGAACAGCATCGAGATTATCGGGTATGTGGCCGTCGAGAAGGGCTTCAAGCGCGTGTGCGGAGCGTTCAGCTCGTTCTCTAATCGAACTCAGAAGTTGGCTCACTGCGACGTCGATAACCTGCAGGACGTGGATCAGCAGGAAGCTACCGATTTCTTCGCCGGGAAATTCGGTGACTCTTAGCTTTACCTTGGTATCGCCGGGAAGGGAGTATGAACGCTCGCGAGCCTTCGGCGACATCGTGGTAACGGGCGGCCCCTCGAGGATGGTCAGGCCCGTCTGGGTGTCAAGCACGCTGAGCCTAGCCCCTAAGAGGGCCTGAAGGTCGTCCATCAAACGCTTCGGATCGGCGTGGGCATATGTAGAAAGCTGGTAAAGCTTGCTCAGCTTGAGCACCTGCAGTGTCTGAGTGGAGGCGGTTGCGGCAGCAACGGTGCGGCCAAGGGCCGCAAAGGGGGTTTCCTCATTGGTGAGCAGAACTGGAAATGCTCGGCGGTCGGCCTCATCCAGGAGTTCCTGAGTTAATGGCGGCAAGCTTGGGTGGTCGCCAAGGGCTACTCCGGCCAAACCCGCTTCGTCCAACCTTCTGATAAAAGCCAGTTGCTCCTCGGCTTCGTGCGGGACGCACAGCCCAACGGTCATGAGCAGTTCGTGGGGCCCCAGCCAACGGTCCGGATCGCTTAGCTCGCAGCTGTGGGCCCAAAGGACTTGTCGGTCAAGACCATTTGCCCCTGCCAGGACTCGGGTCCCCAAGCTCTGGGTGCTTACTAGGTCATTTACGGTCAAAACAGACTGGTCCACGTATGAAATGGTACGCCTAAACCAAATTGCAGTGAAATTCTTGCATTCGTACGATATATCTCCCCTTTCATGGTCAGTACTGTGAGTCACACGACATGGAAGCAACCATCAAAGGAGATGCACCGATGGCCCCAAGCTACGGGCTTGCAGCTGATTTATGGCGTAAAGCAGCACACCGCCCAGGTATAGCCGCGGCCAACGCCTCGTTGTGCGTCGGTAGGGAGACAAAACAATGAGTACCCTTCGTGAAGGTGCCAGAATTGCCGTGCTCGGCGCTGGTCTTGCCGGTCTGGCCGCTGCTACCCAGCTCAAGAGCGACGGATTCCAGGTAACCGTTTTTGAGGCCCGGGACCGCTCCGGCGGCCGCGTCTGGTCAGAATCCATTTCGGCCGGGCGTGAGGAACCGTGCATCATCGAGCGTGGCGCAGAGTTCGTGCTTAACGGTTACACGACGATGCGCCGCCTCTTGGCTCATACCGGGCTTGAACTCGTCGACACGGGGATGAGCTACTACGTCCGTGCCTTGGCAGACACGCCGAAAATCAGCACGGATGATGTCGTCGAAGCAGGACGGGCCGCTGCAGCCATCGCCCGGACCTACGATACGCCGCCCTCAGCCGAAACCGTTCTGCAGCGGTTGGAGCTAAGCGACCGCCTCGTCGACGCACTGCGGGGCCGCATTGAGATCTCGACCGCTGTAGCGGCGGATCAGGTCAGTGCTGACACCCTCGAGCACATAGCCTCTTTCGAGCCACTCCCTAGCTGGCGAGTCAGCGGCGGCAACCAGGAACTGCCAAAGGCCCTGGCGGCCCGTCTTGGTAGTGCAGTCCGCTATCGGGAATACGTTCACTCGGTACAGGATTCCGGAGCCGGCGTCGTCGTGGAAACGACAGGCGGAGTGGCAGTTTTTGATGCAGTGGTTGTGGCGCTGCCCCTGTCTCTGATTAGGGACGCGGCCACCATCGCGCTGCCCCTGCCCGGATGGAAGAAGGCGGCACTGGGTCGGGTGCTGCAGGGAGACGCTGCCAAGCTCCATCTTCCTCTCCGCTCTGCGCCAAAGACCAGCGCAGTTATGTCGACGAACGGTCGTTTTTGGACCTGGACCGCGACCGACAGTACCGGGACAGTGACGCCGGTGCTCAACTCATTCATGGGCTCCCCCGGAGCGCTGGACAGGGCCGCCGGCAGTGACGATGACTTTCAGGCCTGGATTACACACGCCCAGCACATACGACCGGACTTGGACTTCGATGAGTCCGAAGCTGTAACCACAATTTGGCGTCACGACCCCCTCGCCCGGGGCGCCTATGCTGCGTTCGGCCCAGGCGGAGGGAAGAAAGACTCCGAAGAGCTCGAACGATCAGTCGGCCATATCTACTTTGCAGGCGAATATGCAGACCCCGATTTCACGGGCCTCATGGAAGGTGCCTTGAGAAGCGGGGAGCGCGCAGCCGCCAGGATTCATCACGCTGCCGTCGGCGTTGCTGCCGAGGTGGTGGGTGTCCAATGACAAACGTCGTAGCAACGATAGCCACTGTTCAATGGCCAAAGAAGGTAGCCATCAGCCCAGAACGTGTGATTTCCGGGAGTCCTTCCGCAAGCACCTTTGTCCTTTACCGCGATTCCCGCACAGAAGCCGGGCTCTGGAAGGTCGAACCAGGTGAGTTCACGACCAGGCTGACCGGCTACAGGGAATTTATCCACATCGTCGAGGGCGCAGGCCAACTCATCCACGATGACGGCGAAACCATCGACCTGCGCGCCGGGACTGTCGTAGCACTGCCAGAAGGATGGGCAGGCCGATGGCGAATAACCGCGCCTTTGGTCAAGTCCTACTCCATCGTCAGCCAGTACTGAGGCCGCCAACCTGCGGATGCTCCGGCAACCAAAGGCCGTTCAATCCAGCCGGCACCCCGGCCCCTATCCACAGAAACAAATCCGAAAAGGAACCAAGTCATGAACTCCGACATCGAATTCGCCCGCGTAAGCAACAGCTTCTTCAGCAACGGTGAATACTTGGCAGCGCCGCACGGGCGTGACGTTATCGATCCCTCCAACAACACCGTGTTGGGAAGCATGGCCGAAGTCCCCCATGACGACATCGAGACAGTCATTGCCAATGCCAACTCCGCGCAGAAGCTCTGGTATGCGAAGACCGCCCTCGAACGGGCTGAAATCCTTCACGAGGTCGCAGCAGAGATGAAGAAAATCAGCCCGGAAATCGCTGAATTGCTGACGCTTGAAACCGGCAAGCCCTATAAGGAAAGCGCAGATGAGATGGGCTGGTCCGTCTCGGCCGTTGACTACTATGCCGAGCTGGGCAGGCATTCAATCGGTTCCATGCTTGGCTCGACCGTCCCCGGGCAAACCCATTACACGCTCAAGGAACCTATGGGCACTGTCGTGAGCATTCTGCCCGCGAACTTCCCGATTCTGCTGCTCATGTGGTCTGCGGCGGCAGCGCTGGCCGCCGGTAACTCCCTCATCATCAAGCCCTCGGAGACCGCGTCTCTGACAACCCTTTCGTTCATGCGGGCCTTCGACGCTCTTCCGGCCGGCCTGGTGCAGTGTGTGACCGGCGGACCAGATGTCGCCAAGCAGCTTGTCTCCCACAAGAACACACACATGATCGCATTCACCGGCAGCATCTCCACCGGCCAGGCTGTCTCCCGCGCCTGCGCCGAGCACTTCAAGCCGCACCTCATTGAAGCCTCTGGGAGTGACGTCTTCCTAGTCATGCCCTCGGCACCCATCGATGTGGCCGCACGGGCGGCCACCTTTGCCTCCTTCTTCAATGCAGGTCAGGTATGCACCTCGGCAGAAAAGTTCCTTGTCCACGAAGACGTCTATGACGAGTTCATGGAGGCCTTCATCGCCAACGTAAAGAAACTGCGCATAGGACACGGCCTCGACAAGGTTGACCTTGGCCCTCTGGAAACCGCCCGTGAGCTTGACCGTGTTGAGGCCATCCTCGCCCGCGCGGTGGAACAAGGCGCGACAATCACCCTTGGCGGAAAGCGGCTGAACCTCGGCGGAAAGCTGGAAAACGGCTTCTTCTTCGAACCGACCATCCTCGAAGGCCTGCGCCCGGACATGGACATCTTCACCACCGAGGTCTTCGGCCCCGTTGCCCCTGTATACAAGGTATCAAGCTTCGAAGAAGCCCTGAAGATCACCAACGACTCCCCCTTTGGCCTCGGCTCCACCCTGTACTCCAAGGACGTGGAGGAGATCACCCGGGCAACGAACGA
The DNA here is from genome assembly GCF_056396305.1 of Arthrobacter sp. 05T420. Taxonomy (NCBI): domain Bacteria; kingdom Bacillati; phylum Actinomycetota; class Actinomycetes; order Micrococcales; family Micrococcaceae; genus Arthrobacter; species Arthrobacter sp. 05T420. The sequence continues at coordinate 32,423 of NZ_JBFTLG010000007.1, forward strand.
AATTGTCGCCGGCATGGTCTGGATCAACGCCCCGATCCTCGACAACGACGCAGGACCCTTCGGCGGACGCAAAATGTCCGGCATCGGACGCCAGCTGGGTGCCGAGGGCCTGGACACGTTCCGCCACACCAAACTTGTCATGATCGACCCGGCCGCCACCAGCCATGACTTCTGGTGGTTCCCGTACCAGGACGATGAAGCCTGGAAGGGTGCAGACAACCAGTCGGCCGAAGCCGTCGAAGAGCAGCCCATCCACCACTTCGCACCTGCCGGGGCCTGACCGCCAATCCAGCGCAGCACACATTAGAGGGAACCCGGTTGCCGCCAGGCCGGGTTCCCTCCCCCCCGGACGTAGCTGATTTCAGTCGAGGCAGCACGCGTCCAAATGATCTGCCGGAGTCTTGCCCACCTTTCCAGCGAGGCTGCAGCTGGGTACAGAGACCCCTAAGTTTCTGACCAACCACATCCCGGCCACCACCCACATTCCTAAAGGAAAACATCATGATCGCCACGATCAACCCGGCCACGGGCGAACACCTTCAGTCCTTCGATGCACACTCGAACCGCCAGGTTGATTCCATCCTGACCACAGCAGCCGAGGCCCAAAAAGCGTGGAGGCTTGTGCCTGTTGAAGACCGGGTGCAAATACTGCGAAACACCGCCAAGATCCTCCGTGAAAACAGCGGGGAATACGCCCATCTCATCACCCTAGAGATGGGCAAACCCATAGCCGAGGCCCGTGCTGAAATCGAAAAGTGCGCCCTAACAGCGGACTACTACGCCGAGAACGCCCCCCGGTTCCTGAGCTTCGAAAGCATCGAGAGCGGGGCTCAGGACAGCGGAGTCGTTTTCGAACCATTGGGTGTGGTGCTAGCGATCATGCCCTGGAACTATCCGTTCTGGCAGTTCTTCCGGTTCGCGCTTCCGGCACTCGCTGCCGGTAACGGAGCCATTCTCAAGCACGCAAACAATGTCCCGCGCTCGGCGCTGGCCGTCCAGGACGTTCTCGATAAGGCGGGCCTGGCCCCCGGCCTATGCGCTACCGTCCTCGTCGAGCCTGAACGGGTAGCCAGCATAATCGCAGATGACCGGATAGCGGCAGTCACATTAACCGGCTCCACACAGGTCGGCAGCATAGTGGCTGCGCAAGCCGGGGCTGCCCTGAAGAAGCAGGTGCTGGAGCTAGGCGGGTCAGATCCATTCATCGTATTGGCTGACGCGGATATCAAGGAAGCAGCCAGGGTTGCTGTCAAAGCCCGATTTACCAATGCAGGCCAAGCTTGCGTTAATGCCAAGCGTTTCATCGTCGATGAAAAAATCGCTGACGAGTTTGTTGCCGAGTTCGTGATTCAAACCCGGGAACTTGTCATAGGAGATCCTTCAGATCCTGCAACAGAGGTCGGGCCGATGGCCCGTGAGAACCTTCGGGCCTCACTTCACGACCAGGTCCAGCGCACCCTGGATGCAGGCGGACGCCTCCTGCTCGGAGGCGAGGCTGTTGAGGGACCCGGATTCTACTATCGCCCCACCATCATCGACCGCGTCAAACCGGGCCAGGCGGCCTTTGACGAGGAAACGTTTGGACCCGTCGCAGCAATTACTCGCGTGGCATCCACCGATGAAGCCATCGCGCTGGCAAATCAAACGGAATTCGGCCTCGCAGCCGCGCTGTGGACCCAGGATCTTGCTACCGCCTGGGACCTGTTGCACCGGATCGATGCCGGAGCGGTATTCGTCAACGGTATGGTCGCGTCTGACCCGCGCCTGCCCTTTGGCGGCATCAAAAAATCCGGATACGGACGCGAGCTGGGTCCTCAGGGAATCCGAGAGTTCACGAACATGAAGACGGTCTGGATAGGCCCCAACACCGGAGGGAGTTAGAAAAGCATGAAAGGCCAGTTACAACAACCGGGAAAAGGACATACCGTCTCAAACCCTGTGCCTGACGACTTCACTTCGGCCAACGCCGTGTGGGACTGGATTGACCTGACCCCCGGAGACGTTGTCCATGTCCGCACGGACACCGGGGTAATTAGCCGGGCGGTGGTCGACACGCTCACCGATGACGGAACCATGGTCTGGCTCCGGAATGATCCCATGGGCTACCGATCCCTCCACCTCATCACTGACCCACTCACCTTGTACAAGCAATGACCAGTAAGGACAGCGATCAGCCGCTCCGGTCGCTGTCCTTCAAATGGAGTGCTTCTCCGACCAAGTTTGATGTGGTGAGCAACGGGGGCTTCATCACTGACTTCCCTGTAGGTGGCCCCCGCACAGACTTCCGGCCAAACCAGCTGTACTTAAACGGGTGTCGGTAAAACCTTCCGTAAGCAGAACCGTGCCCAATCCTCGCCAAGCGGGTCGTCAAGCCCTAATCCGTATAACATGATGCCGTCGAGCATCGCGATGACGAGTTTAGTGTCATCGACTGAAAGGTGAGGTCTGAGCAGTTCACTGAACGCCACTTCCCACCGCTGGTTGAGGGACCGCAGGGCTGGCCTGCGGTAGGCAAGCACGTGCACTTCATACTCCAAAATGCTCATGTCGCGGCGAGTGTTCGTGTAGATGAGCGCCAGGTCAACCAGCGCGTCTTCAAGATCGCGGGTCAGGTCCCATGACCGGTGCCATTGATCAAGGACCTCAAGCTCACCATCGCTGATCCACTCCAATGCGGCGGCTAGAAGGCCGTCGAGATCCTCAAAGTGATAGGCGATAGAGCCGACCGGTACATCGGCATGAGCTGCTACCGCACGGTGATTGAGCGCTAAGAAGCCGTCGCGTTTCAGCACGTCGGCGGCCGCCCGGGTCAGCCGCATTCGACGGTCCGGGTCGTAGCGTCGCGGGCGGCGTCCTCCTCCGGACGGCTTGCTTGCCTCGGGGATACTCGGGGCAGCAGGTTCCGTAGGCTCTGGTGAACTATGCACCGTCGTCTCTGTTCTCATGACTGGACCGCCGGACTTGCGAATAGAGTCTGCTTCGGACCGGCCACGGTTGCTTCCAAACCGGAGTGCATGGAGCCGCCGGGAGTTCGCGGCCTTCCCTGCCGCGCCTCGTCATCCCGACGTGCACCGTTGACTCCAAACATCGGGACGGGCATGGCTTCCAGAATGCGTTGAATTTTCAGAGCGACATGCAGTTCGACTAGATCGTCCATATTGTCCAGCCGGCGGCCGGTTAGCTCGGTGACCCGGCCGAGCCTATATCTCAGCGTCTGACGGTGCACATGAAGGCCGGTGCTGGCAGACTCCCAGGAACGGTTGCAGGCCAGAAAGTATTCAAGTGACCGGACCAGGTCGCTGCGATGCGACGCATCATATTCCACGAGCGCGCCGAGTACCGTTTCGACAAGCTCTCTTGCTCCGGTCAGGGTGGCAGGGGCCAGTGCGCGGCCTATCAGGTTAGGCCTCTGGTACTGCTCTGAAGCAAGGTGGCGGGCCCATGCGGCAGAGCGGGCGGCATCAGTGAAGGATTCAATCGACCAGAACTTGTCGCTTTGCGGTAGCTCTTGGCCCGCACCCGCTGCCCCGCGGTCTTCGTCGAACCTGACCGCATCGACAAGAACCGACACTCCTCCCGCGTATGTCAAGGGGATATGCGGAATACCGGCCTGTTTGAGACAGAGCAGAAAGTCTGATGAGGCTTCTGCTCCCACATCGATGACCCGCCAGGGAGGTTGCCCCAATCCTCTTCGGGCAAGCGAATTCAGGGCCTGCTCGACGTCGATTAACCCTCCAAAGTATCTGACCATTGTCTCCGTGAGGGCTGAGCTATCTCCATTGTGCTCCACGTAGTAGCGCTCGACCTCCACGGCGAACAACGTACAGAGGTGGAGCAAACTGCGGCGGTCGACGACTTCCTGATCAGCCGGTGTCATTAGCCACACATGGTGTCGTCCCTTGATCGGCAGTACATAGTAATCGCGGCCGGCAATGGCTGCCCGGCGGTCAGCGGAGCCGGTACTACCGATATTGAGAAGCCGTCGCCGCTCGTTCAGGACGCCTGAGTCCACCGTCGATCGCGTAAAGAGTGAGCATCCGGTCTCGGCCTCCACCACCTCTACCCGTATGCCCAGCATGGAGGAAATTTCGTCACTCAAAAACGGCCGCGCCGTTCGACTAAGACTCTTGCTGTAGGCCTCGTAGACGTCGGCAACTTTGTTTAAGCCGGCCTGGGCCTGCTCTGCGGCGTCTTTCGAGACAAAGGCCGCCAAAGTCGAAAAAGGTGTCTCCCAGTTGACTTGAAGCAGCGGAAACCCGAGGTGTTCGGCAGTTCTGCACATCACCTCGCTGAATGGCGAATTCCCGCGCGGATCCGAGGCTGCGAGGCCTACTATGCCGTGGCGATCCAACTGCTGAATTAGAAATTGTTGCCCTCGTGAGTCTGCCGGGAGCGCATCACGGGTCACCATCAGCAGTTCACCACTGGAGAGCCACCGCCAAGGGTCGGTCTCGGCGCAGACGTTGGCTGCGTCGATGAACCGCGTTTCACCGCGGCCGCCCGCGATCAGCCGAGCTCCGGCATCAGGGAAGTGCACTAGTTCGCGAATCGTTGTCATAGTCAATCCTGTCCTGCAGCGATATGAACCATTGTACATATGGATGAGTGCTGGATCACAACTCTGTGCGAACCGACGATATTCAGACGCGGCGGTGGGATCTAAGCTGGCTCAAACGCTTCCGCCGGGGCCTCGGGCTCCATAGCCGAACGGGACACGGGGGGCTACCTCTGAACAGCAGCCCGGGCAACACGCGCGGCTCCGCCACCAGAAGCCAACGACAAGGCACCAGTGGCCGCAAGCAGACACTCACGAACAGGAATTCGCAAATGACTTACGTTTGGACACAAGAACAGATCCAGCGATACTTCGGCTACTACGAGGGCCTCGCGACCCGCAACACGTACTCGTACCTCACCTTCTCCACTTCCGAGGAATTCGCACGTTCGGTGCTGCCGCCTTGTTTGGAACCCACGGATACACCTGAAGTGACCGTATCCTTCATGTCTTTCATGGAGGTCGCGAACGGCCGCACGAACAGAACAGGCCGGGACCGCTGCGCCATGATCCACATCAACGCCAAGTTCGGTGACGCCGAAGGAATCTACTACCTCAGCGTTTTGGAGACCGAGGAAGTCAACCTCGAGACCGGACGCGAGCTCTGGGGCATGCCGAAGAAGCTGGGAACGATCGATTCGTTCGACGACGGCGACACCCTGTTCGCGTTCGTCGAACGCAAGAACCACCGGATCATGGAGTTCCAAGCCGAAATGGGACCGGAACAGGGAGCCCAGCCCTTCCAGGAGGAGTTCTACTTTGAACTCCGTGGCCACTTCGGCGCTAACGGGTTCACGCTCAAAGACCGCGAACTGGTCGTCTTCAAGCTCGGCTCGACAGTGAACCGCTACCGGGAACTCCACAACCCGCACATCGTCCTCAAGGGCTCCCCCTGGGACCCCGGCATCGGCAGTGTCCCCCTTGGCGAATTTACAGGGGGAGGAATGACGGGCGGAAGGATGACGTGGGAGATCGTCGACGTCGTCAATCTGAACGACGACGGCCACGACTACGCGCCCTACATCCTTGGCCGCATGTACGACGACTGGCCGGACCTGCGCGAGACCGCCGGCCGCCACACTGAAGAAGCAACGCTCAAGCAGGACGTTCCCACACTGGCCCTGGCCTGAGCCATGGGTGCCAGGCCTATGGTGTTCCGCTGGCCGCACTCGTGCCAGCCCATCCTTCCGTCAAGTCCATGGAGACTCTCATGACACAGCAACACAACGCGATCAGTCCGCCGCAAACTGATGAAACAACCCTCAGGCACGGTCAGGCATCACTTCTTTCCGTAACCATCCTTGGGCTTTCCGCCCAACAGATCGGCCCCGGGATCGCTCTGGCCGGAGGCTACATGATCGTCTATGCCGGCGATGCTTCCTGGGTGTCGATGCTCATCGCCTTTCTGGGTGCCTGTGCCATCGGTGCCATGGTGACGACGTTCTCGCGGCGCCTTGTAGCCACCGGCGGGCTGATGTCTTATGTGGCCTCAGTGCTGGGCCCCTACGCCCGAGCACTCGTTGGCGCGGGATATGTCGTGGGCATTCTGATCGCTGTGGCAGCTGTTGTGACGGGCGTTGTCATCTTCAGTTCCAGTTTCCTGGTTCAAATGGGTATGGACTGGGCCGCGACGCCGATGGGTCAAGCGCTTTCGGCCATTGTCATAGCTGTCATCGCGGGGGCCATCGCCTACCGGGGGCTGGACGCTTCAGTGAAAGTATCTGCAGTTCTGTCCTTCATCGGCATCCCTTTCGTCATCTGGGTTACGGTGGCGGCGGCAGGAGCGACTGAAGGCTACTCCCTGGCGCCTCAATTCGATTTCGGCAGCGAGGCAATGTCGTGGGATGCCATCCTGCAGGGAACCCTGATCGCGCTTGCCTACTTCGTGGGCTTTGAGGGATTGAGTGCCATGGCGGGCGAAACCAGGAATCCTAAACGCAATGTGCCCCGATTGGTCTTGTGGCTTCTGGGTGTCACCGGTTCGGCATACATACTGACCCTTTGGTTTCAGATTCCGTCACTGGGAGCCGGCCTGGACCAGCTGGCGGCCGGTGAATCACCCGCTGCGGTTCTGGCGCACATCGGCGGGGTGGGGTATCTGGCGGCACCGCTGGACCTCCTCCTCGCGGCAGCGACATTCGCTGGCCTTATCGCGACGTTCAACTATGGCTCACGTATCGTGGCGACCGCGGCGTCCGCAGGGCTCCTGCCAAACAAGCTTTCGCGCATCCACAAGCGTCATCACTCTCCCTCGGCTGCGGTGTTCTTTATGACATTCATCGCTGCGGGAATTCCCATCACCCTGCAGCTGGTTTCGTCTGCCCCGCCGTTGGAGTCATCTGTGTATCTCTACACACTGTTTTCCTACTGCTACCTGCTGCCGTACGTACTGGCATCCGTGGCTGCTGTGGTTTTAGTGGTTCGGGAAGGGCGCCCGAATCCAGTACTGGTTGCGACCTTTATTGTCGGCGGGGGCGCCTGCGCCTACGTGCTCTACTACGCGCTAACAAGCGCAGGTGAGGGTGTCTTCGGAGCACTCCCGTGGATCGCGCTAGTCCTGACCTTAGTCGCCTTCCTGGCCTTCGTCGTTGCGCATAAGCGCAAGCCCGCCGCGGAAGACGCTTTGGCGGACCTCCTCTAACAGAACTCCGAACATCACCGGTGCCATGGGCGCTGGAGAATTGGATTGCCTCCCGTAAGCAGAGGGCGCCCCGTTTCCAAACGAAATGGGGCGCGCCCTGCTTAGAGGGAGCTACAACGTGTGCAGCTCCTTTTCCTTCACCGAAAGCGGGCACGGAAGCACGCGTACAGGTGTTGCGAGCCTGCGGCGCCGTGCCGCATCCGGCGAAACCATATCGCCGCTGACGCTCAGGTTGAAGTCAAGGACTTCCGCGCAGCGGCTTCCACGACATTAGCCAAGAGCATGGCCCGGGTCATTGGACCAACTCCCCCGGGATTGGGCGATATCCAGCTGGCGACTGTGCCGGCGTCGGCTTCAACATCGCCCCTGAGTTCCGCCTTTCCGGTGTCCTCATCAACAATGCGCGAAACGCCAACGTCCAATACAATCGCTCCAGGCTTCAGTTGGCTGGCTTTAACGAGTCCCGGCACGCCTACAGCGGCAACAACGACATCCGCGCGGGCTATCAGGCCGGGCAGGTCCAGCGATCCTGTATGAGCCAAAGTAACAGTGGCGTTGATAGCCCGGCGTGTCAGGAGTAGGCCCAGCGGACGACCGACCGTCACCCCCCGTCCTATGACCAAAACCTCCAGCCCCTGAAGTGCTATCCCGTGCCTGGCCAACAGCTCCACGATGGCGTTGGGAGTGCAAGGTAGAGGAGAGCTAAGGTCAGCACCAACATTGAGGACAAGTCGTCCAAGATTTGTTGGGTGCAGGCCGTCGGCGTCCTTCTCCGGCGAAATTTTTTCCAGGATGGCGTTCTGATCGATGTGGGCTGGCAAAGGAAGCTGGACAATATAGCCGGTGGTTCTGGGGTCGTCGTTCAGTTCTTCCAGAACGGCCTCCAGTTCGGTCTGGGAGATGGCCGCTGGAAGATCCCTCCGGATTGACTTAATTCCTACTTCCGCACAGTCGCGGTGTTTTCCTGCGACATAGGAGCGGCTTGCAGGGTCGTCGCCAACCAGGACCGTTCCAAGCCCGACGTTTGTGCCGCTTTCCTTCAGCGCAGCAACGCGGTGAGCCAATTCGCTCTTGATGGCCCCTGCCATTGCTTTCCCATCCAGGACCCGCCCTGGTCTGCCCGCCACGGCGTTTTTCTCCAGTAGATTCCCTGCCATCTTTTGCTCCTTACTTGATGCTGAGGTTCTGTTTGACCGGCGCTGGCCCGCGTACGCCGATTCTTCGGGAGGCGGTGCAGTGCACAGGCGTGATTGTTAGCCGCGGAGCCGTTCGCCCTTGGGGTCATAGAACGGTCGCCGTGAGACCGTTGCCGCGTAGTTCTGTCCCTTGCATTGAACTTCGAAGGCACCGGAGAGGTCGGTATCAGGGTTGATGGCTGCGATGCCCACGGCTCGGCCGAGCGTGTGGCCGTAGCTGCCGCTGGTCATGCGGCCGACGGGGAGACCGTTGCAGTAAACGGTCTCATCGTGGACAAACACGGGCTCCGGGTCCTCCAGCGCCACATAAACCGTGCGGTGTTCTGGTGCAGCGGGGTCCAGCTTGAGCAGCGCGTCCCTTCCAACGAAACCCCCTGGTTTGTCGAGGGCCACCGTGAAGCGCAGACCCGACGAGTAGGGGTCGTCGATAGGGCCAATGTCGTGGCCAAGGTGCCTGAAGCCCTTTTCGCTGCGCAGCGAATCCAAAGCATGATAGCCAGCCATTTTGATGCCCAGATCCTGGCCGGCTTCCCACAATGCATCAAAGACGTTTACTGCCAGGTCGGCACTGGGGTACAGCTCGTAGCCGAGTTCCCCCACGAAGCTCACCCTCAGGCTGTAGGCGTAGCCGTCCGCGATCTCTACCATCCGGCCATGGGTGTACTCCTGGGCCTCGTCGGACCAGTCCTCAGGTGAAACCCTGGAGAGCAGTTCCCTGCTCTTAGGTCCCATGACGCCGATCGTGGCAAGTCCCGCAGTGCAATCGAAAACAGCCGCTGCCTTTCCCTCAGCAAGGCGCTGAAGGTAGGTCAGGGTCTTTTGCTGGGTAAAGGATGGCGTTACTACCAGGAAGCGGTCCGCACCCAGGCGGGTCACCGTGCCGTCAAGTTCGATCCCGGCAGCCTCGTTGAGGAACAAGGTGTAGACAGCCTTATCGAGCTGTACATCGACGTTGGCCGTCGTCGCTTGCTGGCACACCGCCAGAGCGTCAGGACCGGCAACTTCAAACTTGGCGAATGGGCTGAGGTCGAAGAGGACTACGCCTTCACGGGCTGCCTTGTGTTCGGCGGCGACCCGCTCAAACCAGGTCGGACGGCCGTAGCTGTAGTCATAGCTGGGCGTCATTCCAGCCTCGCCGTACCAGTTGGCCCGTTCTCCGCCGTTGACTTCACCAAAACAGGCTCCAAGCTCTGCCAGCCTGGAATGCAAGGGCGTGCGGCGAACATTTCGTGCCGTGTCCATCTGCAGACTCGGCCAGTGCATGGCATACAGCCGGCCCAGGCCTTCTTTAGTTCGTGATTGCAGGTACCTGCGGTTGTTTTGGTGCCTTGAGAAGCGCTGCACGTCTACACTGGACGAGTCGAAGCCGGGAGTTCCTGAAATAACCCAATCCGCCAGTTCCTTACCCACTCCAGGGGCAAAGATGATTCCTTGTGAGTTGAAGCCCGCCGCCACGTACAGGTTCGGGGCTTCCGCGGTCTCACCAATGGCGAAATTGGCGTCAGGGGTGAAGCTCTCCGGGGCGTTGAGGAATCGGTCATACCCGACCGTAGTGAGCGCTTGGACGGTTGCTTCTGCCTTCGACCGGATCGGAGAAAAGTGGTCCCAGTCCGGATAGAACTCGGCGAATCCATTGCCGGGAATGTCTTCGACAGGTCGCGGCAGGCCATCGGGTTCGAACGCTCCCACCAGAAGACGCCCAGCCTCATGGCGCAGATAATAACTGCTGTCCAGATCCCTGAATACGGGCAGCGCCGGACCCGCCCCATCTATAGGTTCGGAGCGGACGTGAACGTGTTCGGCCGCGTATAGCGGCACCTTCACCCCCGCCGTCGCAGCGAGTTCCCGGGTCCACAGCCCGCAGGCAAGGATCACCCGTTCGCAGTGCACAGTGCCCTGATCTGTGAGGACACCGACGACCCGGTGCCCTTCGCGCAGAACCCTTTCGACCTTTACGCCTTCGCGGATCTGTGCATCCAGTTCATGAGCCAGCTTGGCGAAGGCAACAGTTGCGTGCCCAGGGTTGATGTGTCCGTCATCCGGCAGCAGTAGCGCGCCCAGGACCCCTTCATGGCTGGCCAGAGGCCACACTTCTTTAAAGCGGTCTTCGGTTAGCCATTCTGTTCGCAAACCCTGCTGGCCGGCGACATCCTTTGCGTAAAGGATCTCATCGACCCGCCCGGCTGTACGGGCCACGCTGAGGGACCCTGAGCGTTGGAATGAGACGTCAACGCCGGACATCTGCTCGAGCTTGCCGTAGAACTCCAGCCCGTACTTTGCGAGCTTTGTCATGGTTGTCGAGCCGCGCGCGCCCGTCACGAGACCGGCGGCGTGCCATGAGGTGCCGCTGCCGAGGACGTTGCTCTCCAAGACAAGGATGTCGCTCTCCCCCGCCGCGGCGAGATGATAGGCGATGCTGGCGCCGACGATGCCGCCGCCAACGATGACGGTCCGGACTCGTGCGGGCAGGGGGTCGTGGGACGTGTCCGTGAATGCTTTGGCGCTGATGCTGCGGTCGACAAGCCTGTCCATGGGGTTCTCGCTTCTGTGATGGTCAGTGCCCTGCGTGGCAAGGGTGTTGAAGTTGGTAGTTAGTTGAAGACGACGGTGCGGTGGCCGTTAAGCAGGACTCGCTGTTCGGCGTGCCACTGGACAGCCCGCGACAAGGCAAGCCGCTCGGCGTCCTGGCCTGTAACCGCGAGCTGCGCCGGGCTGTAGTCGTGCCCGACCCGAAGGACTTCCTGCTCGATGATCGGCCCTTCGTCCAGTTCTCCGGTCACGTAATGAGCGGTGGCGCCTACGAGCTTGACCCCCCGGTCGAAGGCTTGGTGGTAGGGCCTGGCGCCCTTGAAGCCGGGGAGGAACGAGTGATGGATGTTGATGGCCTTGCCGGCAAGTTTCCGGCAGAGCTCGTCGCTGAGGACCTGCATGTAGCGGGCCAGCACGGTCAGGTCCACTTGGTGTTCGTCAATGAGGGCGAGCAGCTTGTCTTCTGCTGCAGGTTTCGTCTCAGGTGTGACAGGGATGTGGAAGAACGGGATCCCGTGGGCGTCGGCCACAGGCTGGAGCGTCTGGTGGTTCGAGGCAATAAAGGAAAAATCGACTTTCAGTTGGCCTGCCCGCCAGCGGAACAAAAGGTCATTGAGGCAATGTTCGGCTTTGGACACCATCAGCGCTACCTTGGGACGGTCAGCGGTGTCAGCCATGGTCCAGGACATGCCATAGGCATCCGCTGTGGCCCGGAATGCCGTCTTCAAGTCACCAATTGATACCGTCCCCGGATAGGTTGCATGAACCCTCATGAAGAACGTGTCTTCGGACGCGTCGTCGAACTGCTGGCTGGCGAGGATATTGCACCCATGCGATACCAGGAAACCTGATACTGCATGGACGATTCCAAGAGTGTCGTGGCAGCTGAGGGAAAGAATCACTTCGCGGGGATGTGCGTGATTCATAGGAACTCCTAGGTGGGGATTCGTCACGTTGGTGTCCTCAAGCCGGACGCCATCCGTGGATGGGCGAAAATTCCAGAGGTTTCAGAAGGAACGCCTCACAGCACTGGAAATATCGCGTTCAACATCGACCATATGCGACCAAAAATCCCAACTCCATGCTGAAAATGCAAGAAATGCGGGCATTTTTCATACTCTGGTACCCCCGAGGGGCGTGAAGTGAAGTCCCGGCCGTGCACTTCTTTGCGCTATTGCTCGGGGTCGGGACGAGACTGATCGGGTGCAGAATTTTCCTGAGAAATGGCGCTGCCGTGCAGCACCTTGTCGGTGCTGCACGGCAGTTGCTTTTCAAATCCCACGGAGGGGGAGGATCACACGGGGGCAGCGGGGTGGGATTGGTCGGATCCAACGAAGTAGCCGGCCGTAGCACCACCGTCGACGGCGTAGACCGTTCCGTTGGCATACGTGGATTCCATAAAGTGGCGAACAGTGGCCGCAATTTCTTCGGGCTTCGCGAAACGGCCCAACGGCACAGAACTCTTGTAGAACTGCACCTCCTCTTCGGAGCCTTTCGCAAAGAGTCTCTTCGCCATGGGTGTTTCCACGAAGCCGGGACAAATGACGTTGCTGCGCACACCGACGGGGCCGAAATCCAACGCGAGACACCGAACCAGCCCGACCACTCCGTGTTTTGCAGCTACATAAGCCGAGTACCCCTGGGCACCATTTGTCCCTGCGTCCGAGGCAATCGCGGTGAACGTCCCCCGGGTCTTGATCAGCGAATCAACGGTTGTCTTTGCGGTCACGAACGTTCCCGTTAGGTTGACCGCAAGGGAACGGTTCCATTCCTCCAGCCCAAGATCCAGGACACTTCCCTGGACTTCCACGCCGGCGCAGGCTACGGTCGCGCTGATCGTGCCCAAGAACGACTGACCGTCTTTCACTGCACGCCGCATTGATTCCAGGTCAGTAACGTCGGCAACGAAGGCTGCGGGGCGGCCGCCAGCCTCCACGATCAGGGCTGCGGTCTTTTCAAGCTCTCGTTGATCTCGGTCCACAATGATGACCGCATGCGTTCGTGCCAGCTCGAGCGCCGTAGCTCTGCCAATGCCGCCCGCTGCCCCCGTAATCAGTGCTACGGGTTGGTCGTTGGAGTTCATGTCTTTCCTTTCAGGGTTCGTGCAGCGCAGCTGCAGGCAGCGGGGCTCAGACGTCCTGTCGTCCGATGCGGGCGTAGGTATCAGGCTTGGTGCGGCGGAAAATCAGCGCCAGGATGATTCCAATGACGAGGCATCCGTAGAACAGTGCCATCAGGAATGCCGCCAGGGTTTCGTCGCCTCCAATCATTACTGCGATGTTCTGGGTGGCGAGGACGCCGGCGACGATGAGACCCAGCGTCGCGGCGACGGGTGCAACCTGGCTTCTCCAGCGGTTGACCTTGAGTTCGGGACGTTTGTGGAAGTAGACGACGACGGCTGCGCTGGTGAGGATCAGCAGGAGGATCAGGGCATAGCCGCCGACTCCTACTAGGACCGCATAGAGTGTTGCGCCCGGGGCTCCCGCGATCACTACGACTGCCAAGAAGATCACTGCAATCACGCTGGTGGCTAGGGACGCAACGTGGGGGGAATCGTGGCGGCTGTGAACCCGGCTGAGGGCTGCCGGAAAGACACGGTCGACGCTGAGGGAGTAGAGGTAGCGGGCGCTGATGTTATGCGTGGCCAGGTTGGCCGCGAAGATGCTCGAGCAGAGAAGCACGATCATCACATCCATGACGATCTTGCCCAGGAGCTGGGAGACAACGCCCATGACCGTCCCGGTGGGGTCTGTCGCAGAAGCTTCAACGACGGTCCCGGGACCGATGGCAATGATTTGTGCCCATGCCGTCAGGGCGTAGATAGAACCCATGGAGAGAATGGCGATGTAGGTTGCCCGGGGCACGGTCTTTTCCGGGCTACGGGCTTCCTCGCGGAAGACAGCGGTGGCTTCGAATCCGGCGTAGCAGACAATGCCGAAGAGGAGGGCGAGCCCGATGTTTCCCGACAGCATGTTCGCCGGTTCAAAGGGTGCCGTCGTGAGCCCTTCCGGACCACCGTTGATGAAGGCAGCAACATCGAAGGCCACCATCAGGATCACTTCGAAGATCATGGAAACCGTCAAAATCTTCGCGGAAAGAGTGATCTTGAAGTACCCCAGGGTTCCGACGATTGTCATCAGCAGCAGCGTATAGGCCCACCACGGCACTTCCGGGCCGCCAAGCACGTCAGTTACCAGCGCTTCCAGTGAGATGCCGCCGAATGCGTAGCCTCCAACCAGGATGAAGAAGTACGACACAATAGCCAGGAAAGATGCCCCAAGTCCCAGGGGCTTGCCCAAACCTGCTGTGATGTAGGCATAGAAGGCGCCGGGGTTGGGAAGGTGCCGGCCCATCGAGGTGAATCCGACGGCAAAGACCAGAATCAACGCCCCTGCTGCGAGGTAAGCGGTGGGTGCCCCCAGCTGGTTTCCGGATCCAATGATGACGGGAATAAACCCAACAAACACCGACAAGGGTGCATTGAAGGCCAGGACGGTGAAGACGATGTCAAACGTGCTGAGTTTTCCGGTCAGCCGGCGTGAGGGTGTCCCGGGCTTTGAGCCCGGGCCTGCCGCTAATTCGTTGAGGGTGCTCATAACTGGCTCCTTGGGGGTGATTCAAGATGTGTGTGCGGCGCGTTCGAAGAGTTGCCGGGTGTTGGGGTAGACGCGTCACTGCAGCTGAATCCCCTAGGTTCAGGCAGAAGATGTGTCAGAGAGGATTGGTATTGGTCGTCCAGCGTGGCCGTTCAGGTGCTAGGACAGGGCTGGTTTGCCCGGTTGGCGAAGTTGAGAAGAACAACTCCGCCGATGATGGCGGCTATGGCTGCGGCTTTCCCCCAGGAGATCACTTCGTTGTGTAGGAGGACTCCGGCAAGTGCCACGGCCACCGTGCCGATCCCGGACCAGGTGGCATAAGCAATGCTCAGAGAGACGGATCTGAGCGCACGGGTCAGGAGGTAAAAGGACAGGGCGTAAAGGGTGAGCGCCGTTGTTGTCTGCACAGGGAGCCGAAAGCCCTCTGAGAAGTCGAGAAGTATCGTGCCTGTGATTTCGGTGACGATCGCTCCTGCGAGGAACAGCCAGCCTGTGACTGGCTTCTTCCGTAGATCTGGCTCTGCCGGGTCATTTTGGGTGGTTTCTTCCTTAGAGTGCAAGGTACCCCCCATCCACAATGAGATCGGTTCCAGTCACAAACGATGATTCCTTTGATGCGAGGAACAGGACGGCGTGGGATATCTCCGCCGGGGCAGCCATTCGCTTCATGGGCGTGGCGGCAACGTATGAGTCCGCGTCGACTTCGGCTTCATTCATGGGTGTCTGGACCATGCCTGGACATACTGTGTTGACGCGGATGTTTTCCGGGGCGAGTTTGACGGCGGCACTGCGCGTCATGAGTCGTAGTGCGCCCTTTGTGGCGTTGTAGGCGAAGTATTCTCCGTCCCCGATGTAGCCGAGTATGGAGGAGATGTTAATGATGGACCCGCCTCCAGCCCGCCGCATGGAAGGAACGACGGCCCGCATCCCGAGGTAGGCGCCGGTCTGATTCACTGCGACGGTCTTGGCCCAGTCGGACGGTCCCTCGATTTCAAAGCCACCGGGCGTGCCGGTTATGCCGGCGTTGTTGACCAGCACGTTGATCTGGCCGAAGGATTCGTTGATTTCCCTGACCGCATCAAACCAGGATGCTTCATCCGTGACGTCCAAGTACAGGTAGTGGATAGATAGGCCCCTGGAAGCGGCATCTTTTGCGAAACCTTTTCCCTCCTCGTCGAGTATGTCCCCAATCACGACCGTTGCTCCACGCTGGGCGAGGATTTCGGCATGGCTGGCCCCCATTCCCCGTGCTCCCCCGGTGATCAGGACGGTTGTGTCGGAAAGTCGTTGATTCGTTTGCATGTCAGTGTCCTAGTTCATGGGATGAGAGCCAGCACGAGACTGGGAAGACCGGCGGACTGGCCTTGGGCTTGTCGGCGGCTTAGTGTCCGCCCTGAAGATTGAGAGTGACGACGCCGGCCACGACGAGTCCCATCCCCAGGGCATGTTTCCAACCGGCTTTTTCGCCTCGGAACATGACGCCTACGGCCGCGACGGCCGCAGTTCCCAGCCCTGCCCAGAGTGCGTAGGCGACACCCATGTCGGTGAATTGCAGGATCTGGGCCAGTAAGGCAAACGCGATGGTGTACAGGCCTGCGACCGCCAGGGTGGGTTTCAGTTTCCTGAACTCGTTGGTCCTTGGAAGCAGAGTTGTTGCGGCCACTTCAGCTGCGGTGGCGAGTAGGAGAAGCGGCCAGATCATAGCGGCTTCCTTTCCGGTGATCGGGGCGGGTTGCCGTGGTTGTACTTCACGGCAACCCCGCCATTGTCAGAATCCGATTCCCGGGCGCCACCGGCCGGGTGGGCGGCTTGCGCCCCGGCGGGAGCTTGGGCGTGGGCTACAACTATGCGTTGAGCTGCTCTGTCTGACGGTCGGGATCAGGGTTCAGCTGGTCCAGGCCCTTAAACCGGTGTGCGATCGGCATCCAGGTGGGATCGTCGAAGCCGCGGCCCCACATGTACCCGGCGTAGATGTTGTCAGGGTCTTCCAGTTCGATCTGCTGCCCGAGAGGCCAGTAGCCGGCAAACTGGGCGTCGATTGCCTTGTCGATGGACACGATGGGGATGGTGTCCGTGGGATCCCATTTGGAGTGGCCCCACTCGAGTGTGGCGGTTCCTTCCCGGTAGGAGGTGTACTCATACTTGATGTCCCAAATGTTCAGCAGGGGCGGGTACTGGAGGCCACGACCGTTGGAGTGGGGGAACATCTTGATGTCGAAACCGTTGCTGTCAACCACGTGTGGGCCATGGTCCGGGCCGGTGATGTCGGCGTTGATTTCCATGAGCTGGATGCCACGTCTGTCTCCTGTTGCGCGGACGTTAGCCCCATCGCGCCAGATTCGCCCGTTGCCGTTCTTCTTGACCTCACCCCAGAGCTCGCGTCCGATCGCTACGGGAAGTTCCGGAGAAATGATCTCAGTCAACATCCAGTAGCCCTCGATGTCGCCGTACTTGCAGAGGATTGAGACAATTGCTCCGTCGAAAGTCCCACAGTAGGCGCTTTCGTACTGGGTGACGTTTGCATACGCGTTGCAAGTTCCTGCTTCCTCGTCGCCCAGTGGCTCAAAGATGGGAGGCAAGACAGACTTTGCGTACTCCCAGGTCGTCTTGAAGTAGACTCCGATTTCGTCGCAGGTAAACCTGGACGGCGCAACGAAGTCCTCGATTCGCTGCACTTCTTCTTTGTTTTTCACATAACCCGGCATGGGAAGCCCTCTCTTAGCTGGTGACACGCCCTTCGCTGGTGCTAAGGGTGTTACATAAACAACACCACTCCCTGCCGAGCATCCCAATAGTACAAAGGCAAGAAATTGTGATGGCTGTCATACTGATGGCCAAAAAAGTGACAGTAGTCACTGTTGGATTCCTTGCGGGTTGGGCAGCCCACCGTCCTCGATCGGACGTGAGCGCCCGATCCTTCGTTCAGCCCACCGAGCACCGCGGTCCCCCAGTGTTTCCGTCAGGTAGAACCACACCCAAGCTGACGGTTAGGGGCCTGGATGTCTTGACTTCCTTCTGGGACGGGCCTCCTGTGAAAGTACACCGTGAATCCACGGCATGTGCTTTGCACCGCATGATTGCCAGGCTGTCGCCGGACATCCGGTCCGGCGACAGCCATGCGTTTCCTTTGCCTGCTCCTACCCGAACAACGCCCGCAAGGGAGCGTTTAGGAAGGTACCGTTGGGGTCGAGCGCCCTCCGCACAGCATTGAAGTCGTCCCATTTGGGATAGCGGGACCGCAGGAGGTCGGGGGCAAGAAAATATGGTTGTTTGCCCCAATGGGGTCTGGCATCGAATTCGGACATTGCACGGTCAATCGCTTGGAAAAAGGGCAGATTGTCGGCGCCGAACGTCCTGCAGAAACCAAGAGCCACGGAATCCCTGCCAAACATCGGGGAGAGCCATGATTCGTCTCCTGCTACCGTCCGCACCTCCAGCGGAAAATCATCCGGGAAACGATCCAAGATGGGCAGGCAGGCCGATATCGCATCCTGCGCCTTGTCGTAAGGGAGGAAATACTCCACTTCATCCCATGGCGTGGAATACAGATCAGGGTAAATGCGGTATGGGCGGTTGACGCGTGCGCCTGGTGTGGGATCGTCTTCAGCGTCTACTGGGACTGTGTCGTAGGTCCGTACCAGCGTTGGATCATCCAGATCGCGGGGCAGCGGGGGCAGCTCAGCGGACATGTCGTACATGGGGCCGCGTACGAAACTGAAGTGTCGGTGCGTCCGGTTCCTCTCATCCCAATCGCTGAGAACCTCCGCAAAGGGGTGGAAAGTCAATGATTCCTTCAACTTGAATGCGGGCTCAAGCTGCAGATCTACGCTCACAAGAATGCCAAGCATGCCCATGGACGCCCGGAGAGCAGGCAGACGTGGATCGTCCGGTCCGATTCGTTCAAGTGTGCCGGCCGCAGTTATCAACTCTGCTCCGATAACCGATCCCGACAGGGCCGTAAGCTGCAGTCCTGACCCGTGGGTGGATGTGCTAATGGCACCGGCGATCGTCTGGAGATCAATTGCTCCTTGGTTCTTCAAGGACAGGCCGGCGTCCCATAAGGGTTCCCCCATCGCCCAGATGGGGGTGCCTGCCTTGACCCGCACCTGTGCCGCTTCCCTGTCGATGTCTACGATTCCGGAGATAGCCGAGATGTCGAGCACGATTCCGTCGGTGGGCACCAAGGGAGCAAACGAATGGCCGGCCCCCACCGGTCGAACCGAAATCCCCCGTTTTGTGGCGTCCTTGACTGTCTCGCTCACCTGCTCAACAGATACTGCCTTCACGACCGATTCGGGCTGGCATGTTTGTGTTCCCGCCCAATTGCTCCACCCCGTCTGAATGCTCACTTTTCCAAATCTCCGTTCTATGGCACCTAATGGGTATCCCGCCGCTGAACCAACCGATTCAGTTTTGGACACGGTCATACGTCGCGGTTGGGACGGGCTCATCGTGAGCTGATGCTCGTGACGAAGATGAAGAACCCGGCCGCGGCGATTAAAAAGGCTGCTGCACCCGCTGGTACAAAAAGAATGCGCCGCATGTTGGCCATGTTTCGCGGTTGACGGGCGGGCTTGTCCACATGTGGGCCAACCAAGCCCAACCCGGCCGCGACCAAAATGAGGAAAATTCCGAAGTATTCCACCTACCCTCCCTCTCTGGCATTGTCAGGGTCCATCGCCACGGCGAGGTGCTTGCTCGAGCGCCCGGGGTCTATCTGCGAGACCTGCATGGCGCAACTGAAGCCGTCGGTGAGAACAAGGGCGTCAGCGTCACCTTTCGCGAGGGCGGCGATGACGGAGTGCTCGGCGACATTCATGGACATGTCGAAGTGCTCGGCCTCAAAACCGAAGTTGCCGGCGACGCCGCAGCAAGAGGATGATTCCACGAGGTTCTGAACTCCCCAGGCTTTCAGGACGCGTTTCTGGGCACCTGAACCGAATACGGCGTGCTCGTGGCAGTGAGTTTGCAGCACGGCTGTTTCGGGCGCCGGCGCCGTGGGCTTCCACCCGCGTTTGATGGCCTCGTCAACAGCGACGGAGAACGAGCGGACTCTTGCCGCGACCCTGGCGGCGGCCGCGCCGCCTACCAGCTTCGGGCCTTCGTCACGGATGGTCGCGGCGCAGCTGGGTTCTAGGACGACGATATCCCGGTTCGTGCCGTCGTCGAGCTTTCTGATCAGCCTGGCCAGCCGCCGTCGGGCTCCATCACGTTGCCCGGTGGAGATCCAGGTTAGGCCGCAGCAAGCGTCCGGAGTGCACCCTACCGAGCTGCCGGTGTCGCGGAGCACCCGGGCTGCAGCCGGGACGACCTCGGGCCGGAACGCGCGCGTAAAGCTGTCGATGAACAGAAGGACGTCGGCGTTGGCCGCGAACCCGGCTTCCCGCACCTGTCGCCGGATCCTGCCGGTCGTCGCGAAAGCTGGAAGCCGCCGTCGGGCGCTGATGCCCAACCATTCCCCGACAAGCCGGAAGGGGCGTAAAGCTGTCCCCACATTCGCCAGGGGTGCTACGCGGGTCAGCAGCGGGAGCCACCGGGGCAGCCAGCCAATGGAGTAGTGAGTGAAGGGCCGGATGCGCCCGCGGTAATGCTCGTCGACCAGTTCCGACTTGGCCTCAGCGATGTCCACTCCGGTGGGACAGTCGGCGGAACAGGCCTTGCAGGACAGGCAGAGGTCCAGTGCCTCCCGGACTTCCGGGCTCGACCAGCCGTCCTTGCTGCTGCCTTGGGTCCGGGTCAGTTCCTGCAATACCCGGGCCCGGCCGCGGGTCGAATCCTTTTCATCCTTCGTGGCCCGGTAACTGGGGCACATGAAGCCGCCAGTGGTGGACCGGCACCGTCCTACACCGATGCATGCGTGGGTGTTCCCGACGAACGGACTCGCCACCGGGAGCAGAGTACGGTCTCCGGAGGAAGGTACGACGGCGGCAGTCGCGGTTGCGGTCAGCTCACCATGGGCGGAGCCGGGTGCAACTACTCCTTCCAAAGCCAGCGAGGCAGAGAAAGGTTCCGGGTCGACGATGATCCCGGGGTTGAGGATACCTGCCGGATCCCAGAGGCGCTTGAAGTCCTTGAAGATGCCCACCATCTCCTGGGAGTACATGACCTCAAGTAATTCGCTGCGCGCCCGACCGTCACCATGTTCCCCGGACAGCGAGCCGCCATGGGCCACCACCAGCTTGGCCGCTTCACGGGTGAAGTCGCTGAACACCCTGCGCCCGGAGTCACTGCGCAGATCGTAATCCAATCGCATATGGACGCACCCTGCACCAAAGTGGCCGTACATTAGGGCCGTATAGCCGTACTTTTTTACCAGTGGGAGCAAGTCCGCCAGATAGTCGGCAAGACGCTCCGGTGCAACCGCGGAATCTTCCCAGCCGGGCCACGTTTGCACTCCATCGATCCGTCTCGATGAGAGCCCCGCGCCGTCTTCTCGCACCCTCCAAAGTGCGGCCCTGTCCAGTGGTTCCGTGACGATCGAATGGTCAAGGACGCGGCCGTCGACGCTGAGCTTGTCAACCAGGTCTTCACAAGAGGCGGCCGCCTGCAGAAGGGTGTCATCCGAAAACTCGACCATGAGAAAGGCCTTGCCCTCCGGCAATGATTCGACGCTGGCCGCTCCCCGGCGGTGCCGCATGATGTCCACGATCGATACGTCCAGGCCCTCGATGGCGCTCGGCTTTGCGGCCAGGATGGTCATCACATCGCGCGCGGAATCGATAGTGCTCGCGTAGCCAAGGCACAGCAGCGCCGTGGTCAGGGGCTTCTGCACAAGGCCCACCTTGGCCCGCACGACAACGGCGCATGTGCCTTCGCTGCCTGCCATTGCACTGGCAACATTAAAGCCGTGTTCCGGCAGCAGATGGCCCAAGTGATATCCAGAGATCTGCCGGGGAATGGTCTGCAGCTCCACCCGGAGGGCCGCCAGATGTGCTCCCGCCAGCGCTTTGAGGCCCTCCAGCAGCTCCTCAGCCCGGGCAACGGAATGGGTGTCGTTATCGTCGACAGCGCGGAGGAATTCCCGCCCCGCCCTGAGGTACGCGCCGTCGGCCGTGACCAGCTCCAACTCCTGCACGTGATGGGTCATGCGGCCGTAGGCTACTGAGTGGTTTCCGCAGGCGTCGTTACCGATGGAGCCACCCACTGTGGCGCGCGTCAGGGAAGAAGGGTCTGGGGCAAATGTCAGCTTGCCTCCGGTGACCTTCTCAACCTGCGCACGCAGCTCACCGAGGACGACCCCCGCGTCGGCCCACACCGTCGCCTGGCCTGCATCGAGGGATCCCACAGAGGTCATGTGGCGGGAAAGGTCGATCACCACACCGTCGCCTACGGCGTTCCCTGCCATCGAGGTTCCCCCGCCGCGTGCGGTGGTCGGTACTCCCGTGGCCGAGCATGCCCGCAAAACTGTCCGAACGTCGTCGACGTTTTTCGGGAAGGCGACGGCGGCAGGCCGTACCCGGTAGTTCGATGCATCGTAGGAATACTCAGAGCGTCTTCGCGGAGAGTCGTCCACCTGGATGCCGTGATCCCTCAACCTGGCGAGCAGCTGCCTGAGTTTCGTGTCACCGTCGTCATCGTCGGGCATGGTTGCATTCTCCATTCGTATTGGTCCGCAGGAAGTGTAGGCAGCTGCGGTAGACGCGGGGGTGTGCCAAAACAGAACGGGCACAGCAGATGAATCCGCTGTGCCCGTTGGATTGATGGAACTGCCTACTTCAAGAACTCGGAAAGGTTGTCCTTGGTGATGAGCGTGAATGGCAGCGTGTAGCGGTTCTCCACGTTTCCGCCTTTAAGGAAGTCGGTGACAACCTCGACTGCCTTGGTGCCCTGTCCGGCTGAGTCCTGGCGTACAGTTGCCGAAATTGTCCCTGCCTTGATGTCCTGGAGGGCGGGGTCGGTGCCGTCGACGCCAACCACTGCCTTGAATTCGGCCGTGCGGCCCGCGTCAGCAATGGCCGAGGCTGCACCGATGGCCATTTCGTCGTTGTTCGCCACCACGGCGTCAATCTTTCCGGACGGGAAGCGCTGAAGGGTGTCCTCCATGTTGCGCTTGGCGTCGTCACGGCTGCCCTTTGCCTGGAATTCGGCGACAATCTTGAAGTTCTTGTTGATTGTCTTGTCGAAGCCCGACTTGCGGCGGTCGGTCCATGACGCACCGTAGACGCCCGCCGCGAAGACGAGGTTGCCGCCGTTGGGAAGGAGCTTGTTGAGGTACTCGGCCTGCATTTCGCCGGCCACCGTGTCATCGACACCGATGTAGCTCTTGTAGCCGACGTTGGCACCTTCTGCGAACTCGGTTGACAGGATGAACAGCGGAACGTTGGCGGCGATGACCCGTTTCGCAGCGTTCTGGCTGGCATCGCCATCGAGAGGCTGCATGATGATGGCGTCAACCTGGCGGGTGAGGAGGTCCTCAACCTGGTTGAGTTCGCTTCCGACGTCTTTCTTGGAGTCGGTGATGTTGAGCTTGACGCCCTTTTCGTCGGCCGTCTTCTTCATGGCGTCAGTCATGTGGGCCAGGTCCGGGTCCTGCAGGTCGAGGACCACAACTCCGATGTTGTAGGTCTTGCCTGCGGCTGAGCCGTTGCTGGCATTGCTGCCGCCGGCACACCCGGTCAGCGTGAGGGCACTCGCGGCCAGCATTGCTACAGCCGCGGCGAGCTTACGTCGCATTCCCATGGTTGTTCCTTTCAATGATTTTGTCTGTGGTGAAGGAAATTGGTGGTTTGTTTGTCGTTGGTGAGGGTCAGTCCGACTTCCAGCGGTTCAGCAGTACGGCGAGCACCAGGATGATGCCCTGGACTCCTTGCTGGAAGTATGAGGAGACGCCCAGCAGGTTCATGCCGTTCATTACGACGCCCAGCAGGAGCACGCCGACGACGGTTCCCCGGATGGTGCCCACACCGCCGAACAGGCTTGTCCCGCCGATGACGACGGCGGCAATCACCTGCAGCTCGTAGCCGGTGCCGGCCACGGGGGCCGCACCATCGAGACGGGCAGTCAGGACGAGGCCGCCCAGCGCGGCGGTGATGCCGCCGATGAGGTAGACGGTGAAAAGCACCCGGCTTGTGGAGATACCCACTTTCTTGGCGGATTCTTCATTTCCACCCACGGCGTAGACGTGCGAACCAAACTTGGTGCGGCTCAGCACGAACTCACACAGCAGTGCAGCCAGGAGGAAGATAATCACCGGCACCGGGACAGGACCAATGAACCCGGAGCCGAGCCACTCAGCCGGGCCACTCAGCCCGGAGACAACCTGCCCGTCCGTGATAACCAGAGCCGCCGTGCGGGCAATGGCCATCGTCGCCAAGGTTGCCAGAAATGGCAGGATAGCTCCCCACACCACCAACGCTGCGCTGAGGAAGCCGACCAACAGGCCCACTCCGAGCCCGGCTATCAGCGGCAACCAGAAGGCACCTCCGCTGGCCGGGGCCAGTAGCGCGAAGGTCATGCCGGCCAAACCCACTACGGATCCCACAGAGAGGTCGATTCCTGCGGTGATCATGATGAAGGTCATCCCCAGCGCAATCAATCCGATGATGGATGATTGCCGCACGACGTTGACCAGGTTGTTCAGCGTGAGGAAGTTCGGGGCGGCAGCAGCCAAGAAGACGATGATGAGGACGAAGAAAATGAGGATTCCGTAATCCCCGATGAGGCGCTTGGTTTTGGTGGCAGCGGATTCCTCATTAAGCTCAGCCGGTCCCAGCTTTGTCTTCAGATTTTCCATTGTGAGGCTCACGAGTCGCTCCCGTTCGTCGTACCGCGTCCGGCCAGCGCGTCAACGACACTCATCGACGAGGTGCTTCCGATTTTGCGGCGCTCGTCCGGAATGCCGCTCCCATTGTCGACATAGTCGTCCAGAGTGCCGTGTGAGATGAGGTGCGCCACTTCGGCTTCAGTGACGTCTCCTACGTGGAAGCGCCCCACCACCTGGCCTTGGCGCATGACCGCGAAGCGGTCGGCCACTGCAAATGCTTCATCCAGGCGGTGAGTGATGATGATGACAGCGATGCCCAAATCCTTGAGCCGCTGCGTCACCTCGATGAGCTTGTCCACCTTGGCCACTGACAGGTTCGCGGTGGGCTCGTCCATGATGATTAGGCGTGCATCAAAGGCCAGTGCCCGCCCAATGGCAACGGCTTGCCGTTGTCCACCCGACAAGCGCTTGACCTTGAGCCGGGGGTTGATAGGGATGTCCAGCCGCTCCAGCACCCGCCTGGTTTCGGCTTCCATTTTTTTCCGGTCGATGATCTTCAGCAGCGGACCCAGAATGTTCTTCTGCGGCTCCCGCCCCAAGAAAATGTTGGTACGGACATCCAGGTTGTCAGCCAGGGCAAAGTCCTGGTACACCATCTCGACCCCTTGGTCGCGGGAGGCCGACGGAGTGGGAAACTCCGTCCTCTTTCCGTCCAACTCGATGGAACCCCGATCGGGTTGGTACACGCCCGTGAGTACCTTCATGAGCGTTGACTTGCCGGCGGCATTGTCGCCAAGCAACGCGAAGGTTTCGCCGGGCTGGACATCGATGCTGACGCCGCGCAAAGCGGACACCGCCCCGAATGTCTTATGTATGTCCTTTAGGGCGACCAGTGGAGGGGTCGCCGGTGGTGCGTCGGTCATCTCATCCTCGTTCGATAGGGCTATGCAATGAACCGGTGAAACGTTAGGCGGCGGTCGATCAAATTTTTGTTTGATCCTGCAGTTTCAGGGGTAATCCGGGGAAGCCCTATATCTGCGTGACCCCCACCACACTGTTTCACTTACTTGAACTTTGACGGATTCGAGAATGCGGGATGTGTGCCAATTTGAAACAGGGGAAGGAATGCCGAACAGACCATGTGGATCGTTTCAATTAATAGCGGATTTAGGGGCTCGTGCTGGCCCGAGATTGGCCGGACGCCGGCTTATCTCCCTATAAGAAGGCTGCAGCCGTCCTGTGAAAGAGGCGACGCTCACCCCTCGAGACAACCCACATGATGTCCCCTCGGGAGCTTTGTCCTCTACGTATCCGTCGAGCAGTACCCGCCCGGCTTTTGCAAACGGACCAAGGTCCCCTGTCTCTGTTTGCAAATGCCAACCGACGCCGTCCAGCCAGTCAGCCGTCATGTCCTGGGCCTATGAGCTGCGACGACACCGGCTTTCCGCCCAGCTCATCTGGGTTGGTTCTGTGTGATCAGCGAAAAGAGCCTGACCTGGGTCGCAGATGCTGTTGCGAAACATCGGGGCCCAGTTCAGGCGGCATCTTTGGCCCCTCTAGGTATGGTCCACTTCTATCGCAACCCCGGCCCGGGCCGATTTCTCTGCGGCGTCGGCCAGGATCAGCGCTGCGCGGCCGTCCTCAAAGCCCGGGTTCCGCGAAGGAAGTCCCCGCACTGCGCGCAGGAATTCGGCCACTTCAAGACGGTAGGCCTCCGCATAGCGCTCCAGGAAGAAGTTCTGGTAGGGACCGATCGCTTCGACTGCCCTGGCACTCCAGTGCCGGACGAGCGTGTCATTCTTGTTGCCCACTTGCAGCAGTCCCGTTGAGCCAAATGCCTCAATTCGCTGGTCGTAGCCATAGGCTGCATGACGAGAATTCACAATCGTCACTAGCTCGTCCTTGGACCCGCGCAGAGTAACCACTGCCGAGTCGAAGTCTCCGGCGTGGCGGGCGTTCTCGCTGAAAACGTTCGCGCCCTGCGCTGATACCTCCACGATGTCCGGTATGAAGTACCGCGCCATATCCAGATCGTGGATGGTCATGTCCCGGAAGATCCCACCCGAGTCTGCAAGATACGATGCCGGCGGCTCCCCAGGGTCGCGACTGGTGATCACCATCTGCTCCAACCTGCCAATCTCGCCAGCTGCTACACGACGCTTTAGCTCCACAAAATGCCTGTCGAAGCGCTTGTTGAAGCCCAACGCGATGGGAACGTCCGACGCCGCCGCTTTCGCACGGAGCGCATTCACACGCGCGATATCCAGATCGATTGGCTTCTCGCACAACACGGGAACACCTGCATCAATGGCTCTCTCCACCAGGTCCACGTGGGTTGCAGTTGGTGAGGCGACAATGACGGCATCGACTTCTCCTGAGGCGAACACTTCCTCGGGGTCGTCGCTCACACGGCCGCCAAACTCGGCGGCTGTCCGTTTGGCACTTTCGATAATGGGGTCACATACCCAGGCAAGCGTGGCTTCGTCCAAGGTAGCCAAACTCATGGCATGCACCTGACCGATCCGTCCGGTACCGAACAGGCCAATCCTGATCTGTTTCGTCATTGCAATCTCCCAGATGTAGATATGTCGCTGAGGGGAAATGGGGAACTGTCAGTCGACCTTCTGCCGCCCCAGCCGTGCATACACCTCAGGGCGCTTGGCACGCAGGACGAGGGCGTAAGCAATGCCGCCTAAAAACAATGCGAAAGTGAACGTCATGAAGATGACCGTCAAGACAGTGGATCCGCCGATGAGCTCAGGGTAGTTGGTGATTGCCAGGTAAGTGATGAGTCCGAGGAATCCGGCGCTAATGAGCGGTGCGACTATTGTCTTCCAGACCGACTCCGGCGCAAAGCTACGACGGCGCAGGAAGTAAACGAGAACCGCGCAGCTCGTGATGAACATCAGGAGCAAGACTGCGAAACTGCCGCTGCCGCTGGCGATTGGATAAAGGTTGTCCGGGGATACTGCCAGGATCGTGAAGATCACGGTCGCCACGCCCCAGACCAGACCCACAGCCAGCCCCGACACGTACGGGGACTTATGGCGGGGGTGTACCCGCCCAAGGATTGACGGCAGCACCCCATCGGCCGCGAGGGAGAAGCTGTACCGGGCCGCGATATTTTGCACAGAGAGCATCGACGCCAGAATCGAGGTGATCAAAAGGATCGTGCCCACATCTGCGAAGATTTTTCCGAGCAGCGCTGTGGCGGCGTCATTGAACAAGTTGACGGTGTTGTCTTGGGCGGCAGTCTGGGCGTTGTCAGCTCCCAGGAACGCGATATAGGCCCAAGCCGCAATGGCATAGAACAGGCCGATACCGGCCACGGCAAGGTAGGTTGCCCTCGGGATCGTCCGCTCGGGGTTCTTGACCTCGTCGCGGTAGATCACTGTGGCCTCAAATCCGAAGAAGTTTCCAACAGCGAAGAGCAAAGCCAGTCCCAGTCCGGCGTCTGCCAGCCCCGGCATGGCAAAGCCGATGCTGTGCTCCATATTGCCGCCGCTCGAGGCGAAGGAGGCGATGTCGAAGATGACAACTACCGTGGACTCAAGGAGCATCACGATCGTCAAGACCCTCGCCGAAAGATCGATCCGATGGTAGGCGAGAAACGTCGTCACCGCGATAATTCCGAGTGCATACCAATACCACGGGATGTCCGGGCCGATTAGGGTGTTGACGACGAAAGCCTGCAGCGTTACCGCGAACAGCGGCGGCGCGAAGAAGCCGATGAACATGTAGCCAAAGAGCGCAAGGAAGGCCCCTCCCAGACCGGCGGGCTTACCGAAGCCCGCCGTGACGAAGGAGTAGAAACCACCGGGGTTCTTGACGCTCTGGCTCATCTTCACGAATCCAACGGAGAAGATGAGCAGCATTACAGTCAGCAAAATGTAAATGCCGGGCGCGGTGTGGCCGCTGAACATCAGCAGCACAGGGATGAAACCTGCGACCGTTGTCAAGGGCGAGGAGAACGCGAGCACGCTCATCACGAGCTCGCCCACGCCCATATTTCCGCTGAGCTTATGTTCCTGCGTATGGGCCGGCGTCTTCGTCGTACCTCTTGGTGTGCTTGACATGTAAAATCCTCGTCACGAAATAATTTTGAGTGCTAAATCACACTATCGACGGGGATCGTGAGAGCACTGTACCAGCTTGGGACACGGGATCCCATGGGGGTATTCCGGCCCGTTTCTAGAACCCGGAATACACCCCATGGAATGGCTTCATCAGGGCGCTTCAGACGCCAAGGCAGGAGTAGCCGGACCAAGCTTCTTCAGGTCCACCACGTCCTGGAGCGGCTCACGGGCCTTCCACAGCCTGAGATTCCGGGCAAAGCAATCCACTACTCTTCCCCGCCAGCCGATCAAGTCGCCGGAGGCATGCGGGGAGACCAGGATGTCCCGACGACTCCATAGCGGATTCCCGATATCCAAGGGCTCATGTTCAAACACATCCAGTGCCGCCCCGCCCAGATGTCCGGCGTCAAGGGAGTCAAGAAGGTCCTGCTCCACCACCACCGCCCCGCGGCCTACGTTGACCAGACGCGCCCCGGGCCGCATTGTGCGGAGCCGCGACGAGTTGAACAGCCCGCGGGTTTCTGATGTAAGCGGCAGGGTCAGCACCACGTCATCGGCTTGGCCAAGAAGCTGGTCAAGCTCATCAAAGCCGGAGATTGAACCCAGCTGGGGATCGTTCCTGGCAGACCGGCCCACAACGTTGACGTCCATTCCTGCAGCGCGCAGGAGGAGGACGGTTTCGCGGCCCACCGGACCCGGCCCCACTACCAGGACTTTCCGTCCCAGCAGCGGCTCGGTTTCTCGGTGCTGCCAGATGCGCGCCTGTTGCAGCTCTATGGTGCGGCGCAGGTCTTTGGTGAACATCAGCAGGACGCCCAGTACCCACTCTGCGATCGGCCGCTCGCACACGCCGCGGGAGTTGCTCACAACGATGTCGCTGTTGACGATTTCATCGGTCATCAGGCTGTCAACGCCGATGCTTGAGGTGTGTATCCAGCGCAGCTCTCCCGGCCCCACCTCACGCAGGAGCTTGGTCCTGAAGTCGTTCAGGAACAGGATCTCCGCACCGGGCTGGGCAGCCCGGAACTCGTCCGCGGTGCGCACCACCACGACATCTGCCTCGGCTTCCAACCGTTCAACAGGAGGGCGCGGGCGGCCCTCCTGGACAATCACCATCACTTTTGGTCTTGACACACTTACCCCTTCCCGGGGCTGCCCCTCAGGAGCAGCCTCCGCTTGTTCTTGTGTTTGGAGTTTGCTGTCGTTTACCAGCCGCCCTGCCAACCGCTCATCAGACCGTACGGCAAGCGTTGTGGCTCCTCGTCCGGCAGGCCCTTGAGGAAGTCGAAGTCGCAGCCTTCATCGGCCTGGTTTACGTGATCGATGAAAAGCCGTCCGTAGCCGCGCCGGTATTTCGGTTCCGGGAGCTTCAGTTCCGCCAGTCTGCTCTCGATCTCCTCGGCTGGGATGTCCAAATCCAGGCGCTGGTTCTCGACGTCCAGCACAATGGGATCTCCGTCCCGGACAATCGCCAGCGGCCCACCCACGGCAGCCTCTGGAGAAACGTGCAGCACTGTGGTGCCAAAGGCGGTGCCGCTCATGCGGGCATCCGAAATCCGGACGATGTCACGGATCCCCTGACGCAGGAGCTTCTCGGGAATGGGGAGCATGCCCCATTCGGGCATGCCGGGAGCTCCAACCGGTCCACTGTTGCGCAGAACCAGCACAGAGTCTTCGGTGATGTCCAGATCGGGGTCGTCAATCCTGCGTCCCAGGTCGTAAATGTCCTCGAAGACCACTGCTGAGCCTTTGTGCTGCAGCAGATCCTTGGACGCAGCACTCCGTTTGATGACCGCTCCGTTGGGTGCGAGGGAGCCACGGACGACGGCAATGCCTCCGGAAGCATCGAAAGGGGCCTCGAGAGTACTGACCACGACGCCGTCAGGTTCGGGGGCCGAACGGTAGCCATTCTCAAGGGACTCCCCAGTGACCGTGATGGCGTCCCTGTTCAGCAGCGGCGCCAGTTCCTTTAGTACGGCGGAGATGCCGCCGACCTGGAACAGTTGCTGCACCAAGTACTCGCCGGAGGGACGGACGTTGACAATGCGGGGGGTCCGTTGGGAGATCTCGTGGAAGCGGTCCAACGGCAGTTCATAACCAACCCGCCGGGCCAGTGCCAGAAGGTGCACCACGGCGTTGGTGGAACCACCCACAGCCATCAGGAGGGTGATTGCATTATCGAAGGCCTCTTTTGTCAGTATTTCGCTGGGCTTTGGCCCCTGCGACAGTGCCATCTCCACTGCCCGGCGGCCGGTGGCTTCCGCCGCTTGAGCGCGACGCGCATCTACCGCAGGGATCGACGCAGTGCCCGGCAGACACATGCCGAGTGCTTCGACGAGGGACGTCATGGTGGAGGCCGTGCCCATCTCGCTGCAGTGTCCTGCAGAAGGTTTCGCAGCCGATTCAAGCTCGTCGAAGTCCGCCTCGGTGATCTTCCCTGCGCGGAGCTCATCTGCGTACTTCCAGGTGTCTGTGCCGACCCCGAGCTGCTTCCCCCGGAAGTGTGCGGGCTCTTGGGGGCCGCCTGTCAGCATGATGGTTGGTACATCTGCACTGGCGGCCCCCATGAGCTGGGCTGGGACTGTTTTGTCACAGCCGCCGAGCAGCACGATGGCGTCCAGCGGGTAGGCGCGGATGGACTCTTCAACGTCCATGGCCATCAGGTTGCGGAACTGCATGGCCGACGGCTTCATCAGACTTTCACCCAGGGAGATGGTGGGGAATTCCAGCGGAAGACCGCCGGCCATGAGAACGCCGCGCTTCACGGCGTCCGCCAACAGCTTGAAATGGATGTTGCAGTTGACCAGCTCCGACCAGGAGTTTGCGATTCCAATCACCGGCTTGTCCTTGAGAGCAAAGCGCGAGAAGCCCTCGGCCTGGATCGCTGTGCGGTGAACGAATCCGGTGAGGTCGTGCGGTGCGAACCATCGCGCACTTCGGAGGTCCTTGTAGTTCGACTCTTCCATGTCCTTTAAACTCCTTGGGCTTGTTCGGTCTTGGCGGGTAAATTGGGGCGTTCCTACGCAGCGGTTGTGCCGCCGTCGAACGCCATGCTGGTTCCGGTAGCAAAAGTCCCTTCGACAGCCAGGAAATAGATAGCCGCTGCCACCTCGTCCGGATCCGCGAGCCGGTTCAGGGGCACGGTGCTTTCCTTCAATCTCCGGGCTTCCGTTGGATCCGGCGCCGCCGCCAGGCCTGCCCGCACCATGGGCGTATCAATCGGCCCGGGGCAGACTGCGTTCACTCGGACAAGGGGTGCCAGTTCCAAGGCCAAAGCCTTGGTGAGTCCTACAACGCCGGCTTTGGCCGCGCAGTAATGGACAAGCCCGGGTGCACCCATGGCGGCGAGGTCGGAAGCGACGTTCACGATCGAGCCTCCCCCGGACCGCCGCATATGGAGCCCGGCCTCACGGGAAACGTAGAAAGTCCCGGACAGGTTTGTCTCCAGCACGTCGTGCCAGCGGTCCTCGTTGAGGTCTTCCAAGGCCACATGCCCGGCCACACCAGCAGCGTTGACCGCTACGTCCAGGCCCCCCAGCGTATGGATCGCACCTCGGACGGCGTTCTTGACTGCGGCGGCATCGGAGACGTCGGCAACCACTGTGTGCGCGCCGGCGCCGATCTCGTCTGCGACGCGCTGCAGACCGGCCGACCGCCGGCCCAGCAGTGCCACCCGGGCGCCTCGTTTGGCGAAAAGCTTTGCGGTCGCTTCCCCGACGCCGGATGCCGCACCCGTGATGAGCACGCGCAGGGGTTCCGTTCGAAGCTGTTGATTTCGGTCCATCATCATCGACGGAACTCCTTCTGTAGGCACAGGTGGCTGGCATGTTCCACTAAAGCAGTGCATCCCCGCCGCCAGCTGTCTCACATTGAGACACATCGCACACTGCCTGCGTTCTTAGGCTGGTCAGCAGATGCCGCCTTCATTCCGTGGCACAGCACCGCTGAGAGCGGCACAGACTAAGGAGTCCTTTTGGAACAGCAGAACCGCATTGGGGTTGGCTTGATTTCGGTCGGATGGATGGGCAGGTTGCATTCGCGCGCGTACCTGGCCACCAAGCAGTTCTTTCCGGAACTGCCTCGGCATCCTGAGTTGGTGATCGCCGCGGACCCGGACGACGCCGGTCGCCACCATGCCGAGGACGCACTCGGTTATAAGGAAACGGCCACGGATTACCGCAAGGTGCTGGAGAACCCGGACGTGGACGTTGTGTCCATTTGCTCCCCCAACTTCCTTCATCACGAAATAGCACTTGCCACCATCGAAGCCGGCAAGCACTTCTGGATTGAGAAGCCCATGGGCCGCAGCGCGCAGGAGTCCCGCGAAATAGCCCAGGGCGCAGAGGCCGCAGGACTCATCACATCTGTGGGATTCAACTACCGGCACGCACCCGCTGTGGCGGAAGCCAGGCGGCTCATCCGGTCCGGAGCCCTGGGCCGAATCACCAACGTGCAGATCCGCCTCCTCACCGGATACGCCTCGGATCCAAGCCAGGTGTTTACGTGGCGCTATGAGCAGGCCCGCGCAGGCTCCGGAGTCCTGGGCGACGTCCTAAGCCACGGCTTCGACCTCGCACAGTTCCTGGTGGGCCGCATCACCTCGCTGAATGCCGTGACGGAGACCTTCATCAAGGACCGGCCGCTGCCTGCCGGCAACTCCTCGAATTCCTTCGACATGGGCCAGGCCTCGGACGTCACCCGGGAGGTGGAAAACGAGGATTACACCGCCATGCTGGCCCGCTTCGAAGGCGGCGCGATCGGCATGTTCGAGTCCACGCGCGTGGCCATCGGACCCCATGCCGAATACATCATCGAGGTCTACGGCACTGAAGGCTCCCTGCGTTGGAACTTTGAGCGCATGAATCAGCTTGAACTCGCCACAGACCGCAGCGGCTACCGCACCATCATGACACCGCCGTCCTTCGGCGAATTTGGCCGCTTCCAGCCCGGTCCCGGGCCCGGGATTGGATTCAACGACCTCAAGACCATCGAGGCCGCGCTGTTCCTGCGTTCAGTTGCGGAAGGAAAGCAGCTTGGTCCGTCCGCCGCGGACGGCTGGTCAGCCTCCGAACTCGTGGATGCATCGCTGCGCAGCGCCGGTTCCGGCGACTGGGTTGAGATCCCGGAAGTTTCCGGGAACACGACCTACCAGGCCTAAGCCCACACCGCACTCCACTCGCAACAAGAGGAGGCCGGATCTGGATGATCCGGCCTCCTCTAGCGTTTTAGTGCTTGCATAAAAGGTTGCTACTTGGCGAAGCGGAACAACTTCTTGTTCGCGAACTCCAGCATGCCCACCTTGCCCAGTTCGCGGCCGTAGCCGGACTTCTTGACGCCACCAAAGGGAACATCGGCTCCGCTGAGGTCGTATGCGCCGATGAAGACCATTCCGACGTCGAGCTGGTTGCCGACGCGCTCAGCGCGCTCAAGATCGTCGCAGATCACCACGGAACCGAGGCCGTACGGCGAGGAGTTGGCGAGCTTGATCGCTTCCTCGTCGCTGCCGACCTTGTAGAGCTGGGCCACCGGGCCGAAGAGCTCTTGGCTGTAGACGTCCATGGACGGCGTGATGTTGGTGATCACCGTTGGGGTGAAGACGTTGCCCTGGGGCTGGTTGTTGCCCACCAGGATTTCGGCGCCCTGGTCGACGGCTCCCTGCACCTGCTCTGTGAGGAACTTAGTAGCCGAATCTGAAGAGAGCGGGCCGAAATCGCCGTTTTCGTAGGATTGCCCGGCAATGGCTGCTTTGAACTTCTCTGAGAATTCATCGAAGTACTTGTCCAGCACCACGATCCTCTTGGAGCCATTGCAGGACTGGCCGGTGTTGCCCATACGGCCCATGACGGCCTTTTTAACGGCCTGGTCAACGTCATCGGTGTCCAGCACAATGAACACGTCAGCGCCGCCGAGCTCCAGCACGCACTTCTTCAGGGCACGCCCGGCCTGCTCAGCCACGATCGCACCTACCTGCTCCGAACCTGTGAGTGATACCCCCTGGAGGCGGTCGTCGGCGATGATGTCCGAGATCTGCTGATGCGTGGCAAAAAGATTGACGTAGGCACCCTCCGGGAAACCGGCGTCGCGGAAGAGTTCCTCAAGGGCCAGGGCCGACTCGGGGCACTGGCTCGCATGGCGGACGATCACGGTGTTGCCCAGGATGATGTTGGGAATCGCGAAGCGTGCCACCTGGTAGTAGGGGTAGTTCCACGGCATGATGCCGAGGACCACGCCCAGGCCTTGGTACCGGAAGAAGGTCCGCAAGCCGTCGGCTACCTCAAGTTCTTCATCGGCGAGCCATTGATCCGCGTGCTCGGCAAATGCTGCCGCGATGGCGCCGGAAAACTCTGCTTCCCCCACTGCCTGTGGAAGGGGCTTGCCCATCTCCCGGTTGATGATGGCCGCGAGCTTG
Source organism: Arthrobacter sp. 05T420 (assembly GCF_056396305.1). Classification (NCBI taxonomy): domain Bacteria; kingdom Bacillati; phylum Actinomycetota; class Actinomycetes; order Micrococcales; family Micrococcaceae; genus Arthrobacter; species Arthrobacter sp. 05T420. Next base: position 67,128 of record NZ_JBFTLG010000007.1, read on the forward strand.
TCCTTGCGTTCCACAAACAGGTCGGCCAGTCGCCTGGCCAAGGCTGCCCGCTCGGCCACGGAGGTGGTGCGTGACCACTCCTGATAGGTTTTTTGCGCTGCGCTGAGGCCTGCCTCCACCTCTGCGTCGGTAGCCGCAGGGTATTGCGCGTGGGTGGTTCCTGTGGCGGGATCTACAACAGCGAATGCACTCATGGTGGATGCTCCTTTGTCAGAAAATTGAAAGAACGGGGTTGCCCCGTAGAACGTCGGGCGGGACCGCTCCAGAGCGGTCCCGCCCGGTGCGTTTAGCGCGCGTTAGGTGCGACGGTGGCTGCGTAGAAGCGCTGGCGGGCACGGCCTTCCAGGTGCTTCGCAGTCCCTTCCTGGCTGCCCGGGCGCTCCGAGGTCATGGGAACTCCGACATCCCAGAAAGCACCGTTGCCGGACAGGTAGCGCGCACGCTCGACACGGGCCACAATGACTGCAGGCCCGTCCACTTCTTTGGCCTCGGTGAGCGCCGCCTCGAATTCCTCGATGGTGGTCGTGGACCAGGCTGCACAGCCCATGCTGGCAGCATTGGCCGCAATGTCGAAGTCCAGAATTGCTCCGTCGAGGCGACCGGACTCCTTGCTGCGTTCCCGGTACTGGGTACCAAACTCGCGGCCCCCGCCCTTCGCCACCTGGAGCGGCCAGATGCACTGGTGCCCGCGGTTGTCGACCACGATAGTGATGATCTTCTTGTGTTCCTGTACTGCAGTGACCAGTTCAGTGGGCTGCATGAAGTAGGTGCCATCACCGATCAGCACGTACACCTCGCCCGGTGCGTCCCCGCGGGCGATCCGGTAACCCAGTCCGGCCGGGATTTCATGGCCCATGCAGGAGTTGGCGTACTCGAAGTGGATCTCGGTGCCGTTGGACGGATCCCAGGCCTTGTGGATTCCTTCAACCGCACCGCCAGAGCCCAGGACCAGGGCGTCCTGGCTGGTGGCCGTCCGGTTGAGCACGTCGATCACCTGGGCCTGGCTCATGTTCTCACCGGGGAATGCCTGAAGGTCGTGCCGGCGTACCTCGAAGGTGGCCTTCCGGGCGTCCGCGATGTCGCTGCGGAAGTCCTGGGACGTGCCGTAGTCAACAGCTGCGAGGCGTTCCCGCAACGCAGCAAGGGACAGTTTGGCATCGCCAATGACGGGGAATGAGCCCATCTTGTGGGCGTCGAATGAGCCAACGTTGAGGTTCACGAACTTCACATTGGGGTTCTGGAACAGTGAGTGTGATGCAGTGATGAAGTCCTGGAGGCGTGAGCCTACAGTGATGACAACATCCGCGCCGTCGGCGATTTCGTTTGCCCCCACCGTGCCGGTCACGCCGAGGGCGCCCAGATTGAGTTCACTGATGGGGCCGCTTCCCTTGCCGGAGTACGTCTCGGCCACCGGAATGCCGAACTCGGCGCTGAAGCGTGCCAGCTCCTCCTGTGCCTTCGAGTAACGGACGCCACCACCTGCGATCAGAAGGGGGCGCTCGGCGTTCGCAATGATTTCGGCAGCATCGCGATACTCGTCCTCCACAGCCGGACGACGACGGATGTGCCACACACGCGGTGTGAAGAAGGATTCCGGGAAGTCGAATTCCGCGCCCTGGATGTCCTGGGGCAGGCAAACTACTACGGCGCCGGTTTCGACGGGATCGGTGAGGACCCGCATCGCTTCAGGGAGTGTGGACAGCAGCTGGGCCGGGTGGGTGATCCGGTCGAAGTAGCGGCTGACCGGGCGGAAACAGTCGTTGGCGGATACATCCCGTTCTACCGGGTGCTCGATCTGCTGCAGCACGGGATCACCGAAACGGTTGTTGATGATATCCGCGGGGAACAGAAGCACCGGAAGGCGGTTGGTAGTTGCCGTGGCGGCACCTGAGATCATGTTCGTCGCTCCCGGGCCGGCGGAGGCGGTGCAGGCGAGGGTTGCGGCGCGGTTTGAGGCCTTCGCGAAGCCAATGGCCGCGTGCACCATCGATTGCTCGTTCTTGCCCTGGTAGTGGGGGAAGTCCACGCCATATTCGTCGATTCCCTGCGCCAGGCCGACGGAGTTGCCGTGTCCGAAGATGCCGTACATTCCGGCAATCAGGCGCCTCCTTTCACCGTCCAGTTCGCTGTACTGGACCTGAAGGTATTCAACGATTGCTTGTGCGACAGTGCGGCGGCGGACGTTCTTGATGTCGACCTCGGTGCCGATATCAGCAGCGGCTGTGCTGGTCATGCGATCTCCTAAATTCGTAGGTGCGTCGGCATTTGCAAACCGATTCGCCAGAACATCAGGTTTTCATCCTGGGGAGGCAATGTTGTGTCCCAGTTTGATACGCAGCTTGCCCACGGGACACAAAACAGCAGCCGACGACGGCACGTCAGTACCGCCGTCGGCTGCTGCAGTTGTTTACGTCCGTCCCTCTAGTCGAAACGGTAGGGCTCCTGTGGCCCCACCGAAGGCAGCGGCCGTGGCCGCTCGCAGGTGCTTTCAATCTCGATGTGACGGCCCTGCTCCGAGGATGCTTCAAAGGCCAGAAGGACTTCCAGCACGTGGTAGGCGAAGTCGCCACCGGTGCGCGGCTCCACGCCCTTGCGGATGGCATAGCCGAACTCGGCCAGGCCGATGCCCCGGTAGGCATCGTCACGGTGAGTGATTGACGTTTCCCGCCAGTCGCCACCGCCTGGAGGAGTCATGTCCAACGCCAGGTCGCCGGGCTCGCCACGGCGCAGAACAGGTGCCCCGGAGAAGTGGTCCGGGTTTGGCGCCGCCAGCGAGCCACCCGTTCCGTAGATCTCCAAATGCGGCAGGTTGTGGTTCCAAATGTCCCAGCTGACGATCACGGTTGCGGCCGCACCGGACTCGAAATCAATGGCGCCTGTGACGTGCGTCGGGGTCTTGATCTGAATGACTTCGCCCTCTTTGCCGGGACGGGGCCGGGTCTCCGACGAACGCGGTGTTGTTGCAGAAACCCGCTTGACCGGGCCGAAGAAGTTTACAAGATTGGTGATCAAGTACGGCCCGATGTCCAGCATGGGGCCGGCTCCCGGGCTGTAGAAGGGGTCGACGTTCGGGTGCCAGTGCTCATAGCCGCGGCACGCGAAGGACGCGAAGGCGGCCACGGGTTCACCGATCCAACCGTCATCGATGAGCTTGCGGCTGGTCTGCATGCCGGAACCGAGGAAGGTGGTGGGCGCGGAGCCCACTTTCACCCCGGCTTCGCGGGCTGCGTCCAGGATCTGGCGTGCTTCCTCCAGGGAGGTGGCAAACGGCTTTTCCGAAAGGACGTGCTTACCTGCGGCGATGGCTTGGAGGGTCACCGGCGCGTGGAGCTTCGGCGGGGTGAGGTTGAGGACCAGCTCTACCTCGTCGTCGGCCAGCAGTTCGTCCGGCGAGAGGGCCTTGGGAACCGAATAAGCTGCTGCCCGGGCTTTCACGGCCTCCGCGTTAACGTCTGCCAGTGCCACAACCTCGACATCCGGGTGGACGTCGATCTTGTCCAGGTATTGGTTGAGAACGTTTCCGACGCCGATGATGCCGACTCGAATGGGTTCCATGTGAATCTCCGTCATTAGTTGGTGAAACCTCCCGGGGCGAGGAACATACCCCGCCCCGGAATCAGTTGCTATGGCTGATACTTCTAGCTGGGCAGACGCTCTAGGCGGGTCTTTGCCGTGGCCGCTTCGTCGACGGCGTCGTCGGTGATGACGACGCCATATTCGGCAACCGCCGCTTCAAGGGAAACCCGCGACTCGCGGTAGTCATCGAGGACCGCCAGTACGTCACGTTCCAGCGGGTCGCCGTATCCGCCACCACCCGGGGTGATGGACACTACCTTCTCGCCGGACTGCAAGTCGTAGCGGCCCACCACGGGAATTTCACGGCGTTCACCGGTCTTGAGATCTTCCACCCAGGTCGACGGCACGGTCCCGTCGTGTCCGCCGCGGACGCCCTTCGGCGGGTTGAGCTTACCCTCGATGCCGTATGTGAGGGTGACGCTTTCCCCCCGGGGTTCCATGGTGACGCGGGTTGCGAGTCCGCCGCGCTGCCGACCTGCTCCGCCGGAGTCGGCTACCAAAGTGCGTTCGTGGACCAGGATCGGATAACGCTGCTCATCCACCTCCACGCTGTCGTGGTAGAGAAGAGCACCGCAGACTGGCCGCTGGTACGTCGGCCAACCGTCGACGTAGGGGGTGGCGGGGCCACCGACGCCGCCCACCAGAATCTGGTTGACGTAGGCATTGCCGTTGCGTTCGTCGATGCCCGAAATGACCGACTTGGCGGGTGCCTGCCCGGCTGCCCCCTCAGCGGTGCCGTAGCCGTCGTCGATTTGGGAGAACGCGGCCTGGACGATGTTGACCACGCGGTCGGCGAGGTTGGTGGTTCCCGACGAGCAGGAGTAGGGGTGCTTCGGGACACCGACTGCGCAGCCGTCACGGAGCAGCACCTCCACCCTGCGGAAGGTTCCGGCGTTGCTCGGCAGGTTCTCCGGGATACCGGAGAGGATACCTGCCAGTGCTGCACCCGTTGCCGTTGCCCTGGTGAGGTTCAGGCCGTTGGGGAGGTTGTCCGGGTTGTCTCGAAGGTCAATGGTGATCTTGCCCTGCTTGGGCTTGACCTCGATGGTGGCCTGCAGGTGCACACCGTCCGGGCCGGTGCCGGGGAAGGGATCGTGGACCGAGGTGCCGTGGAGGACGTACTCGGGCAGCGTTTCGATGGCACTGGCGGTGAGGCGTTCCGAGTAGTCGAACCAGGCGTCAACGAAGTCCACCAGGTCATCGACGCCGAATTTTTCGGCGAGCTCGTGGATGCGGCGCTCGGCGATGCGCGATGCGCCCACCGATGCGAGGTAGTCGCCGTACCACTGGTCAGGAACGCGGATGCGGGAGCGGCACATGCGGATGATGTCGTCGATGTCCGTGTAATCGCGCTGGATCCTCACGCAGGGGAAGATCAGGGCGCCTTCCTCGTAGACGTCACGGGCGGTGGCGAAGAACGTGGTGGGCAGCGAGTTACCGCAGTCGGCCTGGTGGGCCTTGGTCACGGCGGTGAAGAGGTGGCGTCCCTGGATGAAGATGGGCACCAGGATGACGTGGTCGGCGGCGTGGGAGTTGCCCATGTAGGGGTCGTTGTGGAGGAACGCGTCACCCTCACGTATGTCATCATGGAGTTCCACCATGTCCTCGCCGAGAGGGCCGGCGCCGAAGACGTGCACGGGGACGCCTTCCGCTGCTGCGAGGAGCTGGTTGTCTGCGGTCAGCACGGCGCAGGAGAAGTCGCGGGCCGTGTTAATGACGGACGAACGTGCCGAGCGGAGCAGGCCGCTGGTCATCTCGCGGACGATGCCGTCGAATGCATTGGCAAGTACCGAAAGCTTTACAGGATCAAATTCGCGCGTCACGGTTATGCCTCCTTACGGGTGAGGTAGATGTTGGATCGTTCGTCGAGCGTGGCGTTCCACTCCGGCGGAACGACGATTGTGGTGGTGGGCTGGTCAATGACTGCAGGCCCCACGATCTTGTCCCTCGGTGCCAAGGTGACGCCGCGGTACCGCTGGGTGCTGAAGGCCTCGCCCCCAAAGACGATGTCATCGGTACGGTGGACCTCGCTGGTGCCGGTGGTGCCGGCCTCGTCCTTCGTGTGCTCGGGCCGCGGGATCTCCACACGGACGCCCCAGGTGATGATCTCGACGCGGCTGTCCGGATCGTGTGTGCCGTTGCGGCGGTCGTGTTCTTCGTGGAAGGCCCGCTCAATGATTCCAGCGGCATCGCCGGAGGTGTCGGGGGCGGCATCCAGGTACACACGCAGATCCCAGGCCTGGCCCGGGTAGCGGGCGTCGACGAAGTAGGTGACGTTGGCTGCCTCGCCCACCCCATCGAAGCGCTTCACGAAGAACTCGGCCTTGGCCGTCAGGTCCTCCACAGCGCGGGAGGCCGAACCGGCGTCGAAACTGCGGGTGTCGTTGTGCAGCGGCGAGAGGAACTCCGTGGCGATGGGTGCACGGTGGGCGCCGTAGGCCGCCAGCACACCTGCGGTGGCCGGAATGAGGATAGTCTCAGCTTCGAGGAGGACACCAATCGCGGCGGCAACCATGGCCCCGGCGCCACCGCCGGCAACGATGAGCGCACCCCGGGGGTCTACACCCTGTTCCAAGGCAGCCTGCCGGATAGCCGTGGCCATGTGGTTGGCAGAGACGTCCAGAATGGCCTGTGCGGCCTGCAGGGTGTCCATCTTCAACGGTCCGGCGATGCGGGTATCGATGGCCCGCACGGCGGCCTCGCGGTCCAAGGTGAACCCGCCTTCGAAGCCCTCGGTATCGAGGTAACCGAGTGCCACACATGCATCCGTAACCGTTGGCTCTTCGCCGCCGCGGCCGTAGGCTGCCGGGCCGGGGGTGCTGCGCGCGCTCTGCGGACCCACGCGGAGCAAGCCGCCGCCGTCGATCCACGCGATGCTGCCGCCACCGGCACCGATGCTGGAGACGGCAACGGAGGACAGACCGGTGAGGTGTCCTACGAAGGGCTCACCCAGCCAGGCCTCCCTCGTGTGGCGGACCACGCCTTTTTCAACCAAGGACACGTCGAAGGTCGTGCCACCCATGTCGCAAACAACCACAGTGTCGCGGTCCGGAGCCGCTGCCGCGCCGACCAGCGGCGCCATGGACGGGCCGGAGTTCAGCAGCAGAACGGGACGGTCCAGGACATCGGCGACGTCGAGAACAGCACCTTCCGAGGTCACCACCAGAAGGTCACCGGCGAAGCCGTACTTCTGGAGGTCCGAGCGTAGCTTGCCCAGGTGGTCGGCCATCAAGGGCTTCAGGGAGGCGTCGATCGAGGCTGCAGAGGAACGGCGGTATTCGCGGATGGTGGGGTTGGCCTCGTTGGAGAGCGTGAAGGGAACATCAGGGAGGATTTCCTTTATCAGCTCGGCAACCCGCTTCTCGTGGGTGTCGTTGATGATCGACCAGAGGAAGGATACGGCAACAGCTTCAATCCCCTGTTCCTTGAAGGAACCCAGTACTTCCCGGACCTGCCCTTCGTCCAGCGGCACCAGGACATCGCCTTCGGCGGAGATGCGTTCGGTGATCTCGAAGGTCAGCTGGCGGGGAACGTAGGGCGGCGGGTAGGCGGCCTTGGAGTCGAAAGCATCCCGGCGGCCGCCTTCGCGGAGCAGCAGAGTATCCGCGAACCCGTCCGTGGTCAGCAGTGCGGTCTTGGCAACCTTGCCGGTCAGCACTGCGTTGGTGGCGTGGGTGGTGCCGTAGACGATGACGTCGGCGTTGCGGAGCACCTCGTCGCCGCTCCAGCCGACCGACTCCGCCGCACGGCGGACAGAAGCTTCGAAGCCGGTGAACACGCGGTCGTAGGTGGTCAGTGCCTTACCGACCGCCATGTCGCCGCTGTTGGAATCGACCACGACGTCGGTGAACGTACCGCCGGTGTCGACGGCGATACGGTACCTGGCCTCGCCTGGTTGTGTTTGTACTTCACTCATGGGTCTTCATTACTTTCGTAGAGCTTGCAGGGAATTAGAGTTGGGGCTTGCCGACGGTGTTGCGAAGCAGTCCGACCTTTTCGATCTCGATCTCCACGGTGTCTCCGGGCTCAAGCCAGACAGGCGGGTTCCGCTTGGCACCGATACCTTGCGGGGTACCTGTGGCGATGACGTCACCCGGTTCCAGGGTGAGGAAGCTCGAGACGTAGGAGACGATGCGGGCGATGGGGAAGATCTGGTATCGCGTGTTGGAGCGCTGGACCTCATTGCCGTTCACGCGGGTTGCCAGTTCCAGGTTTTGCGGATCGCCCACTTCATCCAGGGTCACCAGTGCAGGGCCCCAGGGGGTTGAGCCGTCGACGGCCTTGCCAGCAAGCCATTGGGTGCCGCGGTATTGGAGGTCGCGTGCCGTGATGTCGTTCAGCGGAGCGAGGCCGCCGACGTACGCCAGCGCGTCCTCTTCTGATACTTCGCTGGCACGTCGTCCGATGACCACTGCCAGTTCACCCTCGAAGTCAAGGTTCTCGCTGACTTGTGCACCACCGATCTCGTCTTCAGGACCAACCATGGTGGAGGCGAACTTGGCGAAAACGTCCGGGTACTCGGGGAAGGCTCGTCCGGTTTCTGCTACGTGATCTTTGTAGTTCAGTCCAACGCAAAGGACCTTGGAGGGATCAGTCACGGGTGTGGTGAGGCGGATCTCGGCCCGTGCACCAACGCGGGCCACGGGGTCCTGACTTGCCAACGTGTTGACCTCGGCAGAAATGGCCTCAAGCCGGTCACCATACAGCTCGAGGAACTCACGGACGACGGTGGTGGCTCCATGAACGGCTTGCTTGGAACCCTGCAAGAGCAGCTCCAGGTCGTAGACGGTATCTTCGATCAGGACACCGCCACGAACGCCGGATTCGTGCTCGTAGGAAACGATCTTCATGGTTATTTGCCGCCTTCCGTTGCGGGAGTCTTTGCGGCAATTGCCAGCACGGCATCTGCCAGACGGTCAGCGATGTCGCTTACCACCTTCTCGTCCATGGGTGTGGACAGGGACAGCAGGTTGGCTGGGGAACCGAGCAGCCCCCGTTCGTAGGTGGCCCACCACAGCTGGTGCTGGGTCTGTTCGTCCACTTTCTCTGCGCCAGCCGGGACCGCGCGGAGCAGTGAGCCACGGCCGCGGATTTCCCAGCCTGCCTCAGCGACCCGGGAGTTCACTGTGTCCCGTGCGGAATCGCCCAGATGGTTCAGCCGCTTAACTTCCTCTTGAGTGTAGAGACGCAAGGCCACGGCCCCTGCGGCCATGCTGACCGGGTTGCCGGAGAATGTGCCGCCATGCGGCAGGCTGCCCGGCCGGGTCGGGTCCACCTCGGCCATGAGTTCGGCCTTGCCGCAGAGGGCTCCAACGGGGAAGCCGCCGCCGATGAGCTTGCCGGTTGTCAGCAAGTCGGGGGAGACGCCGTATTCGCCGCTGAAACCGTTGAATCCGAGCCGCAGGCTGATGACCTCATCGATGATCAGGACGATGCCGTACTGGGTCGCAAGCTCCCTGGCCGTCTGGACGAACTCTTTAGAGATCGTGAGCAGGCCGGCGCGGTTGGGCAGCAGGTCGAGGATGATTGCCGCGTACTGATCAGGGGCGGCCTCAATCGTCTGGCGCAGGAATTCGACGTCGTTGATCGGCACTGCGGTGACGTCGTCGATCACGCCGCGGGTCACCCCACGCTGGTAGGAGGGTCCGCCGGGCACCAGGGCTACCTCGGACGTTCCGTGGTAACCGCCCTTGGTGACGACGACGCGTTCACGGCCGGTACTCGCCCGGGCGACGCGGATTGCGGACATGACGGCTTCTGTGCCGGAATTCGCGAAGCGAACCTGGTCGAGGTCGGGCAGGCGGGATAGCAGGAGGTCGGCAAGTTCCCATTCGTAGAGGTTTGGGATGCCCCAGCTGGCTCCAGCGGTGAGGGCTTTGGTTGCGGCCTCCGTGATTTCCGGGTGGGCGTTGCCGTGGATCAAGGACGTGAAGTTGTTGTTCGCGTCGATCAGTTCGCGGCCGCGGTCATCCCATACACGGTAGCCTTCGCCTTTGATGGCATATGGGCTCGGGGCTCCGGTGTAATAGGTTGATCGGCCGTAGCCGCCCGGCAGCAGCGGAAAACCGCGCGGCCCACGACGCACGTGCGGATCTTCCGTGGGATTGAGCTCCGCGACGTTGTCCAAGTTTGTTGTTCCCAATTTCGAGTCTCCAGTCTTTTCAGTTCACGAGGTCGATGAGCGGTTGCCCGGTCAGTGCCAGGCGGACCCGTTCCACGGCTCCGTCCTGCAGTGCGCCCGTTGAGCGGTTGGAGCGCCAGGCGATGTGGGGAGTCAGGATGGTGTTGGGCGCTGAGCGGAGCGGGTGTCCATCACGCAGCGGCTCCTCGGCGAAGGTGTCGATGCCGGCGCCGGCGATGTGTCCGGAGGTCAGTGCTTCGGCAAGAGCTGCTTCATCGATGAGGCCGCCCCGGGACACGTTGACGACCACCGCGCCCTTGCGCATCCGTGCCAGGACATCCCCGGAAAGGAGGTTTCCCGTGTCTGCGGTCAGTGGCAGGTGCAGCGAGACGACGTCGGAGTTCTCCAGGATGTCTTCCAGGGCAGCCAATTCCACAAAGCTGTCTGTGACAAAGGGGTCATAAGCCCGGACGCGGGCTCCGACAGCCGAGTACATTCGGGCCACATGCTGGCCGATGCGTCCCATTCCGAGCACGCCGACCTCAAGCTCGGAGAGTACCGGTGTATCGTAGCCGATGGTTCCGGCCCAGCCCAGGTCGCGGATCGAGGCATTACCGGCCGGCAGGCGACGGGCCAGAGCCAGGCCCATGGCAAATGCGTGAGAGGCGACTTCCTCGGATGCTGTTCCTGGAACAATTGATACCGGGATGCCGGCTTCCGTGGCTGCGGCAACGTCGATGTTGTCGTAACCGATTCCGTACCTGATGACCGCACGGCATTTGGACATGATCGGAAAATCGTCGGCAGTGAGTTTGGCGTAGGGCGTGATCATCACAATGTCGGCCTCAGGAAGCCCGTCGCGGAAGGCATCGGTGTCTGCCGCAGGGTTGAGTGTGTAACCGAACTCTTCCGCGAGTGCGTGTTCGCGGTCCAGATTCGGGAAATGGTGGGGAGCCACAAGAATGGTTCCCTGGGCATCGAGGGTCATAGTCTGTCGTCCTGTTCGTGTCGTACCGTCGTTCGCTGCCGAACACTCCATGGGACGGGGTGCCGGTGTCGGGTGATTTCAAGTACAACGCGATATCGAAGCCTCTATCCGTGCCAGATCGAGACACAAGAGTGGGACACCTGTCCCACGGGACAGGGTTGCCGGGCAGCACGCAGGAGCCGGTCATCCTTTGATGGCCGGCTCCTGCGTGCTGCCCGGTGGAATCAGAGGTCGATGCCCCGACTGCGGAAGTAGTCCATGCGCCTATACAGGGTGGAGCGGCCGATCTGCAGAGTTTCCGCTGCGAGGCTGCGGTTGCCTTTCGCCTCCTGAAGCGCGGTGCGCAACTCGCTGAGCTCGGCGTCTTCCAACCGCGAAAGCCGGCCCTTGGTCAAGACCCGGTGGAAGCCCTGTGACAGGTCGTCCCCCGTCACTTCGGCACCTTCTGCCCGCTCCACGGCGTTGGAGACGACGGACCGGAGCTGGTCTATGTTTCGCGGCCAGTCGGCGTGTGTGAGCGTCGAGACGAGCCTGCGGGAAAGCCTGCGCTCCCCCAGTTCCTCCGCAATGGCAGTGGCGAGTTGCGGGATGTCTTCCCGTCTGTTCCGCAGCGGGGCCACTGGGATCTCAAGGACGTCAAAAGACTCGGAAAGCAGCAGGGTGGCTTCTGTGGGCCGAGCAATGGTGAAGATCAGTTTGGTGGCCGAATTGCCCCGCAGGTTGCGGGCGATCTCGCTGGCTTCGTTCTGGGAAAGCTCATCGGCGTGCTCAACAATCAGCGTCGCAGGCAGTTCCGTAGCCACCCGGTGGAGCACGTCCCTGAATTGGTGGTTCCTGAGGGTGCCACTGCGTGCATCAACTGTCATTTGGCCACCGCGCAACGATGCGATGGCGCTCGCCAAGCGGCGTTTCCCGCTGCCAAGTTCACCGATCATTACCACGGACCTGCCCTCGTCCACCGCCTTGCGGGCCAGGTTCAGGGTGCGCTTGAATTCGGTGCTGGTGCCATCCAAGTGCTTCATCAGCCGCTCAACTGTTCCTTGCGGGGAAGACTCCAACTGCAGAGGTATGGCTGCAGCAGCGACAGCCCGATCCTTGGTCGGAGCATGGGGCCGGACCACAACAATCGCCCCGACACTCGCAGGCGACAGGGTTACAGGGGAAACTTCCAGAGTGGACAGTCCAGGCCCCCGCAGCATGACCTCGCAGTTCATGCTGCGGCCGGAAGACATCACCGCCGTGGCGTAGCCGGATATGATCGAGAAATCGCTGTCTTCCAAAGAAGCCGATGCAGAGGTGTTCAGGAGGGAGTTCTTCCCATCAACTGCTATCACCGCGTGGTTGCCCCTTCGGCGCGAGATTCTCAAGTACTCATTCAGAAGCGCCCGCTCCTTGGAAGAGGTCCGCACCTCGATGTCGCGTTCGATCCGCGAGGCCACGCCCTCAAGCATCAGCAGCGTCGAGGAGGGTTCCAAGGTGGAGACGCGGTTGGCTGGGAGTGTCAGACCAATCACTGCCCGCACGCGGTTGTGGAGCGGGTCCCGGACCAGGGAAGCAAAGCACCAGTTCCCCCGCATGTCTTCGCGGAAATGTTCCTCCGGGGCAAGCCAGACTCCGCGGCCTTCCTCCAGCGCCAAGCCCTCACCGTTGCTGCCGCAACTTTCTTCCAGTAGCGAATATCCGGCCGGGAAGCCGTCGTCACGAAGGAAATTGGCCTTGACGAGTACGCCGTTCGGTGCCGTCAGGCTGACATATCCGCCCAAGTCGGCAGCCACTTCATCCAGCTTCTGCAGATGCGGGCCGGCCGCATGGATTGTGTATTCGTCTACCCGGCCTTCGTCAAAAAAGCCTCGATCGGCTACGGCGTCGACCCCGGCGGCCCGGCTGCGGTACCAAGAGCGCGCCACGATCGGCCGGATTCCATGGAGATCCGCATGAGGTTGCATGAGGAAGAGTTCACGAACTCGATCTGTTTCGCGCAATGAATTCTGCGGCCAAGGGGATAGCAGTTCAGCGGAGGCCATGGATTAACGGTCTTTCTGGAGAAAGTAAGAGGGTCTAGGAGACAGCGGCAGCACCGCTGCCGTGTGATGCGCGTCGCCGTGCGAGCCACCCCGGGATCCGAGGGCGGAAGGCCTGCTGGGCCTGCCAAGCTTCGTCTTGGGACGCGTTATCTTCCAAGGCTCTGGCGCTGATGTGCGCGGCAATCATGCCCGAAAGGCCGCTTCCAAAGTTGTTGCTTTGCTGGCTGGCCCCCCAGCTTGTATTTTCGGTGACCATGTTCCGCTCTTCCTGCTCAGAACCGCATCTATACAACGCCCAAGGCGGTTGTTTCTTCGTGCCACTCCAAGAGTACCTAACGAATGATCGTTAGCCAAGAGTTTTTGAGACGTTATTTGCTTGTTAGGGTCGAGCTATGAGTGGTACATCTTATGTGACTGCACGCGACGATTTTGCAGACCGCCTCGAGGAGTGGGGCTGGGCCGGACAGTCAGTCTCGCGTCGGCATATCCTTGAGGCTTTCCTTGAACTAGCCATAGCGAACGGGTTCAACTCAGTCTCGATGCGGACCATCGCGAATGCCGTCAACATCAAGCCTCCAAGCCTTTACTCACACTTTCCGAATGGCCGGGATGAGATTGTCACAGAGTCGCTGAGGTGGCACTTCCATCGGTTCGGCGTCGCACTGTTAGAAGCGGTTGGCCAAGCCGCATCCGCTGAGGACTTCTGGGATGCCATGGTCAGGCTCCATTTCACCCGTCAGGTGCGGCTTCCGGAGAGCAATCTGTGGGATCTGCTGGTTGCCACGGACAGAGCGGCACGAATCCTTCCGGCCGAACTCCGCGCCCAGGTCGATGACTGGGTGCGGATGCACCAGAACATGTATGTAGCCGCAGCCATGGATATGGGTTATCCGGAGGCGGAAGAGCGAGTCAAAGTTGTCGTGACATTGCTTGAAGGTGCGACCCGGTGGGCATCACCCGACTGCGACGATGAAGAGTTGGAGAAGCTGACCGACCGGGCGGTCCTGCTTTCACACGCCGTTCTCAAGCTGGATCTCCATGCTGCAGCGCAACCGCTATAAACGGGACGGTTCGACTATTGACGGGCGTGGCTTCGAACGGACTCTTGCCGCTCCCGAAAGAGTGGCCCTTTACTGCATCTCAAGGTGTAGCCAGGAGGCTCGCAGGATGCAGGGAAGAAATGAAACGTACCGCGATGCTGCTCTCGGCAGCTGTCAGAGCGATCCGCGACTCCAATATGTAACCAGGACCTGCAGGACGTCGCATTCGGTTTGCAAGTGAAAACCTTTACCGATCCACTTTCACGAGGTCGTAACCGTCGTGCTCATGAAAGAGTCGCCGCTCTCCGAGGCTGTCCAGAAGCCACACGAAATCACCGTCGGGAGTACACTCATCAACGGTTCCCACTTGCACGAACCTCCCCGCGAAACTTACTTCCACTACGTCGCGTCGAGCTACGTTGTCTCAACGTGTCCCTAAAATTCTCGTCATAGATGCTGCACCATTTCTTTGTCGAATTGCTTGATGGTATTAAGCCTTAGTGTCCAAATAACTTGCGCATTAGTGGATGTCTGGAGATGCTTAAAGCATCAGCTTTGGGTTTACCAAGAGACCGTGTCAGTTTGGGACACCCTGGCGCGACCCAGAGTTTGAACGGCCCATTAAAGCTCCTGGACTTGGAGTACGCTCAAACCGTAGTCTTCTCAGCGCTTCCTAAAACGAGGACGCCCCTAGCCTGGAACTCGAAGTCCCGGCCCCCGACCTGAGCTAGAACTCGCCAATGGCCTCCTGGGCGGCGAGGGTCTGGGTGCCTGGGCTCAGATCCCCAAAGTCACGGCCGAGGCCACCCTCGGACGATACCTGTCCTGCCGGCCATCCGGGCAGAGCAGTTTTCAGCGAGCTTGCCGAACCGTCCCGTGGGGTTGCACGGACGGGCTGTTGGCTGGTCCGTCGTTTAAATGATGCTGCCCTCGATTACAGGGCTTCGGCGTGCGTGATACGGAGCGAACCCCACGGCAGCGGGATATGGAACCCGGACCAGTCGGGGCTCGGGATGGTTGCGGGACCCATAAGGAACGTCTGCTTGATGCGGGCTACTTCCTGGCCGGCACTGCACTGAGGTCTCTGGTGAGGGAAGCGATGGCATCAACGCCGCCTTCGTGCAGAGCCGACACAAGCTCCGAGCCGACAATGACGTCATCAGTGTAGGCGGCGATTTCGGCAACCTGCTCTGCGTTGGAGACACCGAGGCCAACACACACCCGTTCGGCGCCGGCAGCCCTGGCAGCGGCCACGACGTTCGTGGCGGGCGAGCTCACCGATGCCCGGGAACCGGTGACACCCATGATGGAGGCGGCGTACACGAAACCACAGCTCGCCTCCACGGAGCGTCGCATGCGCCCCGGGGTCGAAGAGGGCGCCATCAGGAAGACGCGATCGAGGCCGTACTCCTCGGAGGCCTCCATCCACTCGGCTGCCTCGTCTGGAATCAAATCAGGGGTAACAAGTCCTGCTCCGCCAGCCTCCGTCAGGCGCCGCGAGAACTCGTCCACACCCATGCAAACCACTAGGTTCCAGTAGGTCATGACCAGGACAGCAGCGTCCGTTTCGCTGTGATCCCCGCAACCACGTCGAAGACCTGGCGGACGGAGAACCCCTTGGCCAGGGCCTCGGCAGTGGCCGCCTGGATGACCTGCCCATCCATGACTGGGTCGGAGTAGGGAATCCCGATTTCGATAAAGTCGGCACCGTTGCGTGCCAGGGCGATGCCTGCCGCAATGGTCTCCTCCACACTGGGGTAACCCAGGGCAGCCCGGCCTTCCGCTCGGGCCTTGTCGATGGCACACGCTGATTTGCTGGTCGACTGCGCGGTGCTCACAGCTGTTCGCCTTCCTTGCCGATGGCTGCCTCCGGCGAGTTCTTGTCCTGAAGGTCGAACCATTCTGCGGCGGTCGCCACGTCCTTGTCGCCCCGGCCGGACAGGCTCACAAACACGACCTTGTCTGCTGCCCCGGCGGCGCCGACCTCGGCAGCCAGCCGCTGTCCGACTTTGATGGCCCCGGCCAGGGCATGGGAAGACTCGATTTCGGGAATAGTGCCCTCGGTGCGGCACAGAAGGCGGAAGGCTTCCATGGGCTTCGCTGTCCGTAATCGGCTCGTAGCCGACACGCCCGATGTCAGCCAGATAACAATGCTCGGTCCGACGCTCGGATAGTCCAGGCCGGCCGAGACGGAATGTGATTCGATGGTCTGCCCGTCGTCGTCCTGCATGAGGTAGGAGCGGGCGCCGTGCAGCACGCCGGGACGACCAAGCGTGATGACGGCGGCGTGGCGGCCGGTTTCCACGCCGTCGCCGCCGGCCTCGAAGCCGTAGATCTTGACGGACAGATCATCCAGGAAACCGTGGAAAAGGCCGATGGCGTTGGGCCCGCCACCAACACACGCGCAGGCGGCGTCTGGCAGGCGGCCGGTCTGCTCCAGTATCTGGGCCCGGGCCTCCTCGCCGATGACCTCGTGAATGTAGCGGACCATCACCGGGAACGGGTGCGCCCCGGCGGCTGTACCCAAGAGATAGTGAGTGTTCCCGACATGGGCCACTCAGTCCCGGAGAGCTTCGTTGATGGCGTCTTTCAGCGTCTGGGATCCATTGGTGACCGGCACGACCGTGGCACCGAGGAGCTCCATCCGGGCCACATTCAGCGCCTGCCGCCGGCAGTCCTCCGCCCCCATGTAGACGACGCACTCCAGCCCAAGCAGTGCCGCAGCGGTGGCGCTGGCCACGCCGTGCTGGCGCGGCTACCTTGGCTGCTGGCAGTGGTCGCGCGGTGGTGCGCTTCATTTCGATTGCCATCAATTCCTGTGAACAAAAACCCCGTCCGACTTGAGAAATGCTTGGTTTTGGGATTGGTTATTCACAATCCACAGCACTCCCCCGCTCTCCGAGACTTCTTCCACTCGACCTTGGGCAACGATCATTGCATTCCTCAAAATGTTTACTCGTTCACCGTCTTGCAGTTCTCGCCAGTCGGAAAGCGCAGCATGCTTTCTCTGTCTCTTGTGAGCTTCTCGAGCCTTCATTGCTTTCACCCTAATCTGTAAAAAAGGAACTGTTTGTGCGCAGCAGCTTGGGCGCCGATTGAGGTCGCCAATGACCTAGACGCTGAGAGCGGCTAGTCGGACCTGCCCAGCCGGTAAGAACCTGTGGCGGAACGTACCGTCACTGCCACGCGGGCCTGTTCACAGACCCTGAGCGCCAAACTCAATAGTGGGTGGATCCCGTGACCCCCGCGCAAGCATTACTTTGTATCCGCGTCCTCGCCGCACCGTGTCAGGCCACTGCCGCCATGGTGTCCGGCCAAATGCCATCGAGGGTATGGCCGACAACTGAAACCATTGATTCGTTGGAAGCAGGCAACCGCGGCCCCATGGGCTCACTCAACTCCGAGCGCTGCTTGCGCTGGACCGACTCGTCGTCGAAGGCCCCCTGCGGGTTGCATTGCTCATTCGCGCGTAGCCCCCACTCGAGGTGCCGACCGTGCGCAAGCTTCCGGTTCATCATTCTGATCAACTCACCAAACTTTGAGATCTAAAGGGTCTCCTCCAGCATGAGATCGGGGGCAAGGAACAAAACGTGTCACTTTGAGACAGCTGGCGACGCCAATTCCCCGCCATGGCGAGGGGTCTTTAGGTAGCAACAAAATCCATCAGAGCAAATGCAGCATGTACCTGCGGCCAATGGCCAGGTGGCCGGGGCGCTTAGGTTTTCAAACATTTCTCGCCCTGTTTCCGTAGCGGTCGACGCGACGCTACCCACCCAGATGCCTTCAGACGGTGTGAGGACGTCTTCGATCCTCTCGACCGGAAGAACACTGGGCTGGACGCTCTGTCCGCGGTGAACGCGTCGACACCACAGACAACACCTTGCCGAAACACCGGCGTCCGGGCGGTATCAAAAGAGGGACATAAACCCCTCCATCCCGGCTTTCCAAAGGGCAAGCCGCCTCGGCGACTTCGCTGTCGTGAATGAAGACAGGCCCGCTCCGTTATGAGCATCCTAGGCTTCGTCGTAGGCATTAGGCCATGTGTCCCAGGAGTGGGGCTGCTCCTTCAGCCGGTCCCTCGAGCGGCCCCCGGGATCCCAAAATACCGCGCACGCCACGGCCAGTACTTCCGCGCTGCAAGGGTTGCCAGAGATGCAGAGACCGTACTCTCACATCCGGCTAATTCGGAAAAGACTCTTGACCGGTCTCTAGGCACAGGGCATGATCTACAGGCATTCGCATTTTACGAAGGGTGTTCGCATATATCAAATAGCTCTAGGACCTCAAGCACAGTTGCAATGGCCCTCCGGGTGCTCAAGCTGCTGAGTGAGAATCCTGATGGTATTGGGGTAAGCGACGTTGCCCGAAGGATGGGAATTGGGCGCAGCACAGCACACATGCTCCTAGCCACCCTTGTCGAACAGGAATTCGCCCTGCAGAACGAGGAGAGCCAGTATGTTCTGGGCATTACAGCTTTTGAGGTCGGAGCAGCTGTACCGGACGCGGCCCGCTTCGGGGGTGAGCTGCTTGGGCCGATGCGCGAGCTTGCAGATCTTTCCGGCGAGGCCGTATCACTGGCAATCCCGTGGCATCGCGACGCGGTTATTGTCCAGCGCTTTGAGACCAATCACGTCCTAAGGGTGGACATTGGGGTTGGGACTCGGATGCCACTCATCAGTTGCGCGTCCGGAAAAATCATATTGGCTTCCCTGTCGGATGCAGAGATCGACAATCTCTACCCGGAGGACGACCTGCCCCCCGTGACGGAACACAGCATCCGTTCCAAAGACCTCCTTAAATCCGTGATCCTCCCAACTGTGAGGAGGCAACGATATGCGGTGACCGAAGGCGAATACGCAGTAGGGATTGATGGTGTGGCTGCCGGAGTCGCCGATTCCACGGGTTCTGTGGTGGCGGCACTGAGCGTGGCGGGACCAAGCAGCCGATTCTCAACAGACAAATGGGTGAGCGGCCTGCTCCAGGCCGCAGACGACATGACTGCACTTCTTGCAGCCCGCCGCCGCAACTCAGCAGTGAACACACGTTTCTAACGAGAACGATGAAGGAACAAAACTTATGGAATATATCGCTGGGATCGACGTCGGAGGCACATTTACCGATGTGGTCCTCCACGATGCAGAAACGGGAAGACTACGGATCGCCAAAGTCTTCTCCACACCCGGGGACCAGGCAGAGGGGCTCGTGTCTGGACTCAACCAACTGGAAGTACCGCTCGAACGTCTAGGTGCAGTTGTCCACGGAACGACTGTTGCCACCAATGCTGTCCTGGAGCGCAAGGGTGACCGCTGTGCCCTTGTAACGACCCGCGGATTCCGGGACGTGCTTGAGCTTCGCCGCCGCGACCGGCCCACGACCTATGGTCTGACTACTGGTTACACCCCAATCGTGCCTCGAAGCCTGTCCTTCGAGATCGATGAACGCATCGATTCGAAAGGCCGTGTTCACGCTCCTCTTAACGAGGATGAAGTACATGCCCTGGCAAGACGGCTGCGAACGGCGAACATCGAAAGCGTCGCCATATGTCTGCTCAACAGCTACGTCAATCCCGCTCATGAACAACGAATTGTCGAACTCCTGACGAAACTACTCCCGGACGTGGCCGTTAGTGCGTCCTATGAGCTTTGCCCCGAGGCCGGCGAATTCGAACGGGCCAACACCACGGCTGTCAACGCTTATGTAAGCGCCACGATGAGCCGATACCTGGACAGCGTTCAGAAACGTTTGAACTCCCAGGGCTTCAGGCACGAAGTTCAGGTCATGCAGTCCAACGGCGGGCTGACTCCCGCCAGCCGAGCTGGGCATTTGGGCGCACGGACCCTGTTGTCCGGACCTGCCGCGGGCACCGTCGCCGCGGCCGCATTCGGGGCCGCATCGGGCCTTGCCAACGTCATTTCCTGCGATATGGGCGGCACCAGCTTTGACGTGGCGCTCATCCCTGATGGCAGCCCAGCCATCACTTCCGAGAAGAATATCGACTACGGAATGCCGATCAAACTGCCGATGATCGACATCACTACCATTGCCGCGGGCGGAGGATCAATCGCTTCAGTCGACCGCGGAGGCATACTGCAAGTCGGCCCTGAGAGTGCAGGATCTGACCCCGGACCTGCCTGCTACGGCCGTGGAGGTATTCGGCCCACCGTGACAGATGCCAACGTCGTCCTCGGCAGAATCGCCCCTAAGCAGCAGTTGGGGACACAAGAAGGTTTCAAGATTGACCTCAACGCCGCACAAGATGCCATCCGCAATGAAGTCGCCGAACCTCTCGGACTCACTGTTGACGAAGCCGCGCTGGCGATCATCCGCATCGCCAATGAAAAGATGGCCGCTGCTATCCGAAGCGTCAGCGTTGACAAGGGCTATGACCCGCGCAACTTCGCCTTCGTCGGTTTCGGCGGCGCCGGCCCAATGCACATTGTCGAACTTGCCCGGACTGTCGGTGCCACCACAGTGCTGATCCCTCCCCACCCAGGCGCCCTGAGCGCCTACGGCTGCTTGATCGCGGATGCAAAGTACGACTACGTAACCGCAGTCAATGCCACCGTTGAAGGCAGCAGCTTTGCCGACACAGTGCAGCACATTCTCGCCGAACACCGCGTCACCGGTGACGTACTGCTGACCAACGACGGCTTCGACAACACCGTCATAACAGTCGAACACTTCGCTGAAATGAGTTTCAGCAAGCAGAGGTACACACTGCGGATTCCCCTCGGGGACGTAGAGACCAACTGGACAGCCAAGTGCCTCATCCAGGCGTTCCTCGATCAGCATGCCACTACATATGGGGGCAGGCACCCATCACGGGATATCAAACTGATAAACCTCCGTACCGTCGCCACCGGAAAACGGTCACTGCAAATGGGGTCAGCTCTACCCGCAAGTACCGGTCACGCGCTGGCAAAACGAACCATAACGTTCGACGGCATGACAGTAATGGTCGACGTGCTCTCCCGGGACACATTGACCGTGGGCCAGACACTGGAAGGACCTCTGGTGATTGAACAAACAGATACAACCATCATCCTGCCGCCAGGCACAACGTCGGTGGTCCAGAACGATAGTTCTCTTCTCGTGGAGGTGGCCCGATGAGGCCCGAAGTAGATGCCCTGTCTTTGGCCGTGATCCGCGGCCGACTCGAGCAAATCGCAGACGAAATGGACACTGTCTTTGAACGCATGGCGTTCTCCCCGGTCATCTCAGACGCATGGGACCGCGCCGACGGAATCTATTCCGCGGTTGACGGATCGATGATCGTGCAAGGCGTCCGCGGTCTGCCCATCTTCGTCGGCACCATGCAATACACGGTTGCCAGCGTCTTATCCGCAATCGAGGATCCGAAGCCTGGCGACATGTACTTGGTGAATGATCCTTTCGCCGGCGGTACTCACATCATGGACACCAAGATGGTGCGGCCGTTCTATTACCGCGGCAAATTATTTGCGATGCTGGCAAACACAGGCCACTGGACAGACCTCGGCGGACGCGTCCCCGGAGGCTTCGCAGCAGAAGCGAGCGACTGCTACCAGGAGGGCCTGCGCATCCCGCCTGTGCGTCTCTTCACTGACGAGGCATTGAATTCGGATATCCTCGCAATCCTGCAGACTAATTCCCGGCTGCCGGACGATGTCCTGGGCGACGTCCAGGCACAGGCGACGGCGTTGCGAGCCGGGGATGCACGATTGACCGAGCTCCTTGATGAATACGGTGCCGACCTTGTCTCCGCGGTGATCGATACACTGCGCGAACGTTCTTCGATTCAGATGCGTAGCTATATCAAGGACATCCCTGATGGCACGTACCAGTTCACTGAGGACATGGACAACGACGGCATCGTCGATAAGGCCCTAAGCATCGCAGTTGAGCTCACCGTCTCCGGCGAGGAAATGACAGTCGACTTCAGCAAATCCTCACCCCCTTGCGAGGGGCCGATGAACTCCGTTTACGCGGCCACCGTCTCCAGCGCCATTGTCGCGATCAAACACGTCTTCCCCGATGTGCCCATCAACTCAGGGATCTTTGAACCCCTTACTTTCGTAATCCCCGAAAGTGTCTTCCTGAACGCCAAGGTGCCCCGGCCTGTGGCCGGATGCGCAGCGGAAACAAGCCAGCGGATCATCACGGCGGTCATGGGCGCGTTGGCCGGGGCCCTTCCGGACCGAGTGCCCGCGGGCTCCTCGGCTACCTCCAACAACCTGTCCATCGGCGGCGTTGACGAGGAAGGCGACCCGTTTGTCATGTACGTCTTCCTAGGCGGCGGCTACGGGGGCCACAAAGCTGGAGATGGGCTCTCAAACGGCTGCTCGCTCATGAGCATTGGCCTGATCCAGTCAGTCGAAACACTGGAACAGCGCTATCCCATTCTCGTCCGCCAGTACTCGCTCCGCGAGGACTCATTCGGTGAAGGCGAATTCCGAGGCGGACTCGGTGTGCATTTCGAGTTCGAGTACACCGGTGATCGAGGACGCGCGAGCCTGCTCGGAGACCAATCGAAAACCGCTCCAGTTGGTCGCGCCGGTGGAGGTCCCGGGGCGGCATCGGCGCCCTGGTTCCGCCTCCGGGGCGAGAAAGTCATCCTTCCCATGATCAGCAAGGGAGAGAACATCCCACTCACGCGGGGTGACCTCATCTGCATGCTCACTCCTGGAGGAGGTGGCTACGGCCACCCTTCAGCCCGGTCCGACAAGGCCCTAAGGGCCGATGTCGAGTCAGGCTACGTCCGGGCAGCGCCCTCCGCCCTGTGACACGCAACCATCGCAAAGCATCAGCTTCGGCACCACCACCTGGAGGCATCATGGAAAACACCGGACAAGCAGCGCACGAACAGACAAAATCCCTGCGGCGGGCCATCATGGGAAGCCTTGTTGGCACGTCTCTGGAATGGTACGACTTCTTCCTCTATGGGACGGCAGCCGCCCTCGTCTTCGGCGAGGTATTCTTCCCGTCATATGACCCTCTAACGGGAACGCTCTTATCATTCATTACATTCGCTGTGGGCTTTGCTGCCCGCCCCGTTGGCGCAGTGATAGCTGGCCACTTCGGCGACAAGATCGGACGCAAAAAGGTTTTGCTGGCCACCATCATGGTGATGGGATTGTCAACTATCGGTATCGGACTCCTCCCAAGCTACGCGACCGCAGGAGTGCTCGCTCCGATTCTGCTGGTCACGGTCAGGCTCATTCAGGGCCTTGCACTTGGCGGTGAATGGGCTGGCGGCGCGCTAATGATCGCCGAACGTGCACCCCAGGAACGGCGAGGCTTCCTAACAAGCTTCGTTCAGGTCGGTGCATCCATCGGCAACCTTCTTAGCACCGGAATCCTGCTGCTGATGTCCACGGCCCTTCAACATGACGATTTCGTTGCTTGGGGGTGGCGCGTACCGTTCCTGCTGTCGGCAGTAGTAGTTGTCGTGGGCATCTACATTCGTCTGAAAGTCACCGAGACACCCGCCTTTGACGCCCTGAAGCAAAGTGGCAGCGTCAGCAAATCCCCCGTGCTTGAGCTGTTGCGGCGGCAGCCCCTCGACGTCCTTCGCGTGATTGGGATTCGGGCCGGAGCGGACATTATGTTCTACCTGCTCATTACCTTTCTCCTGACCTACATTTCGAAGACCCTGGGCCTGCCCACTACGGTTGGCCTCACCGCAGCAATGCTTGGAGCGGGAATGCAGCTCCTGACGTATCCGGCTTTCGCCGCACTCAGCGATCGCTTCGGTCGGAAACCGCTGACCATCTTCGGCGCGGTAGGGGCGATCATCTGGATGGTCGTCGCCTTCTTCCCGCTGGTCGACACCAAATCTGTCGGGTTGATCATCCTTGCCGTGCTGGTCGGTCTCGTCTTCCACTCTGCGATGTACGGCGTCCAGGCAGTGTGGATCTGCGAGCTATTTGACGCCAAGCACCGGTACAGCGGCGCTTCACTCGGATACCAGCTAGCCGGCATCGTTGGCGGCAGCCTGGCGCCTACCATCGCGATCGGTCTTCTGCAGATCTTCGGTTCCACAACTGCCATCACCGTCTACGTCTGCCTCGCTCTGGCCATTGTCGCTGTGACGGCTGCCTTCACCCGGGAAACCCGGGGCGTGAGGATGAACGACCACGAAGAACAGCAAACTGCGGACACATCTGTTCACGCATAGCGTCCGGCCGCCGGCCCCACCAAATGAACTAGGAAGAATTATGACCAGCACAAGCACGCTGAAGGCACTCGAGGCTGAGTGGTTGGAGACGTATCACCGGCGAAATGCCCGATCGAAGGCGGCGAACGAGTCCGCACAAAATTTCATTGCCAAAGGTCAGCGAACACGGTTCAACTCGGGAATGCCATATCCCGTCTACATCCAGCAGGGATCGGGTTCCCATTTCACTGACGTGGATGGCAATGACATCCTGGACTGCAACGCTGGGTGGAACGCAAGCTTTATTGGACGGTCCCACCCAGTCGTGGCCGCCGCAGTCCACGACGCTATGAACCAACTGGGGGCGCCTGGAGGCGCGATGCACCCCTCCCCCATTCGGGACGAATTCGCGCAACAGTTGTGCGAACGCATCCCGGGTGCGGAACGGGTCGTGTTCGCTCCCTCCGGGTCGGAAGCCAATACGTACGCGCTGCGCCTGGCCCGGTCCTTTACAGGACAGCAGACCGTCATCAGGGTAGCTGGCGGCTTCCACGGCCAACACGACGCCCTCCTCGGCGAACAATCGTCAAAAGCGGGTATCTCCCCAACTGCGCATAATAACGTCATCACCGTGCCGTTCAATGATCTCGCAGCCGTTAACGAGGCCTTGGATCTCCATCCGGGGTCAGTCGCGGCAGTGATCGCTGAGCCCATGATGACGATCCCCGGTGCTGTGCATCAAAGAAATGGGTTCCTTGAAGGCCTCCGCTCTGCCACACAGCGCCATGGGACGCTCTTCATCCTTGACGAGGTCATAACTGGTTGTCGATTCGCTGTCGGCGGCGCAAGTGAGTACTACGGCTTTGAAGCGCCGGACCTGATTGTCATGGGCAAAATGCTTGGCGGCGGCCTGCCTGTCGCCGTAGTGACCGGGCGGCCCGACATTCTTGAGCAACCAATCAGCGCATCAAACACGCATGCTCAAAATCCTGTTGCCCTTGCCGCGGCCGTAGCTACGATGCGACTAACAACCAGGGAGGTATTCACAGAAGCGGCGTCTAAGGGCGAAAAGCTACGAGAGGTCCTACGCGGCCTCTCGGCAAGGCTTGCAACCCCGCTGGCAGTCACTGGTGACGGCCCGTGCGTGGGACTCCACTTCACCAGTGAAGAAGTCACTGATTTCGCGTCAGCCGAACGTGCAGACCACGGGTTGTGGCGCCTAATGTGCTTGGGATTGGCCAACACTGGGCTCGGGCTTACCAGCAGGACCTTTGGTCCGAATGCAGCCTGGACCGAGGAAGATCTCGAATTTGCCATCCAAGCCTTCACATCGACGCTCACGGCCATTTCGAGAGCGCAGAAAAATACATTGCAGGAGGCCAGCGTATGACACATCCAACAAAGAGGACGGAAGTGTTGAGCATTGACGTACCAAGCCCCCGCGGTCACTTTTCGCACGCCGTAATCGCCGGAGATTTTGTGCACGTGTCCGGCCTGCTCGGCTTTGACGCCTCCGGACAGCTCCCTGAACCGGGGGACATCGAAGCTCAGACGGCGCGAATATTGGACTCACTCGAGTCGATCCTTCATGCAGCAGGTTCTTCTCCAGCCTCCTTGGTAAAGCTCACTGTCTACGTCACCGACATCAGCGAACGTTCCGCAGTGAACAGGCTGCGGGCTACTCGCTGGCCCGACACAAAACCGGCCAGCACCCTTGTCGAAGTCAGTGACTTGGCCGCCGAAGGTGCCGTCATCGAAATCGATGCCGTCGCCGTACGCTGACCCGCAGTCCCTGGCCTACACAAGCAGGCCAGGGACTGCCCCCAACGCCCCAGCTGAAGAGAATCGACACAATGCCAACGTCCACCAAACATTTGCCCGACATTTTCGATCGAGCCAAGAGGGTCATGCCAGGCGGCAACACTCGTTCGACCGTGTTCGTCCCTCCCCATCCACCGTATGCCGCCGAAGGTTCCGGCGCCCTTGTCACCGATGAAACCGGACGATCGGTCATCGACTGCAACAACAACTACACATCCCTGATACATGGGCATGCCAAGGAAGAAGTCCTTGACGCCGCTCTTGATGCCGCCAAAAAGGGAACTGCATTCGGCCTGCCGACCAGGTACGAAGTGGAAATGGCTGAGTGCCTTGCAGAACGAACCGGTATCCAGCAGTGGCGCTTCTGCAACTCGGGAACTGAAGCCGTTCTCATGATGCTTCGCGCAGCGCGAGCCCACACGGGGCGCGACATCATCATCCGCTTCGAGGGCAGCTACCACGGCACCGGCGATGAAGTTGTGGACCAAAAATCGCTGGGCGTCCCGGCTTCGACACGACAATCTGTTGTTGTGCTCCCCCAAAACGACCTCCGGGCTCTTTCGGATGCACTCCAAAACCACAGCCACAGAACTGCAGCGGTTCTTATCGACCTGATGCCTAACCGCGCGGGGCTGCAACCAGCAACCCAGGAATTCGTCCAAGAGCTCAGGGCACTCACACGGCAATACGATGTGCTGTTAGCGGTAGACGAAGTGATCAGCCTTCGCCTTAGCTGGGGGGGGTTTCATAAACATTATGGCGTGGAGCCGGACCTGATCTCGGTAGGGAAGATCATTGGAGGCGGTTTTCCCGCCGGAGCGATCGGCGGAAGCCCCGACATTCTCAAGACGTTCAGCCCAACAACGACCGGCAACGTCATGTGGGGTGGCACGTTCACCGCCAACCCCGTGACTATGGCAGCTGGCCTCACTGCCCTCCGCCTATACGACGAAGAAGCCGTATTAGATCTGAACATCCGAGGCGACCGCTTGCGCAGTCAACTGAAATCCGCGGGAATTCCGGTCAACGGCTTCGGATCACTGATGCGCATAGTCACCCCAGACATCGAATCCCTTTGGTGGAATCTCTACGATAAGGGCGTCCTGGCCGGCTCCAATGGACTCCTTGCCCTCTCAACAGCAATGACCGATGACCACATCCAACAAGTCGCAGAAGCAGTCATTTCTAGTACCGCTGACCTCTCAGTCAAATGAAGGTGATTCAAATTGAGAGAGCTGGTCGGTTGAGTGCAATAAAACCACAACCAAACCGGCTTTGCTGCTTTTGACGTTCTTCCGAGATAGGCCTAGAACTCACCTGACAGGATGAGTGTTGGAGGCCGGCGGTGGCTGGTCAGCCGATTGGGAGTGTGCGCGTGAGTACCTGGATCAGAACGAGGAGCGTCAGCTCGAAGGCCTGGTTCTGGACCGGGTCTTCACCGGGATATAGCCAGGCCACAGCTCATCGAACTGCTGCCGTTCGCCCGCGACGGAGACGCCGTGGTGTAGCGGTTGGCGATGGCGCGCCATTGTTTCTTCTGCCCGGTGACCCAGGGGGTGGCGGCAGCTGCTGCAGCGAGGGGCACTTCGTCTTTCTCCGGCCTGGGGCTGTACTTCTTGATGGACGCCTCCACGGCTTCCCTGTGGGCCCCGGTGTACCAGGGCATGGTGCGGACCAGGGTGCCGGTGCGTCGGAAGCGAGGACGACGGCGCGGCCGCGGTCGAGTTCGGCGAGGTTGGAGACGTCGAAGATGCGTTCCTTGCCCTCCTGCCGGGAGCGGCTGGAGCCGGACTTGCCGGAGGAGATGGAGACGTTGGTGTAGCTGTAGTCCCCGATCAGGTCCGAGAGGGCTCGGAGGAACCCTTCTTCGGCGACGTCGCCGCCGTAGACCTTGACGTTGGCGGTCGACCAGATTTTCCGCATGTTCGCTTCGCCCCACAGTTAGTAGAGGGGACGCCCCGAGGGGCGTGTCCCATTGCCAGGGACTACTGCTGCGGCTGGGGACAGCCGACGAGTGCAGGGCCGGTCAAAGAATATTTCAGAAAAGTGCTGCTACTTCAGCCTATTCCTGCTAAATTGATTGCTACCTAACGTTAGTTAGGTCACTCTCTGGCATTAGGTACATCACTGAGGGGAGCTGCGGTCGTGAGCCGTCTGGCGATCGCATCGTGGGCTCCCATAAGCAGGAAGAGCTTCACAATGTCAACCACTGTTAATGAGGCCGGCAACCAGACCGATGCCATCATCGTGGGTGGCGGCCTGTCTGGAATGGCCGCCGCCTACACTCTGGCGAGCGAGGGCCTGCGGGTCACGGTGCTCGAAGCGAAGGACCGTGTGGGAGGCCGCACGCATTCTGACCCGGATGTCCCGGGCGGTCCTCTTGATCTGGGCGGCATGCTCATTGGAACAACCCATCATCGTTCGCGAGCTCTGGGGGAGGGACTTGGCTTGGCCTGGGTTCCGGCGCGACCGAAGGGCGATATGAGCTACCGCGTCGAAGGGCAGGTCGTGAGGGCTCCTGATGGGGGCTACCCGGAGTCCATCGCCGGGGCCACCGACCTGGAAGTGGAGCTGTCGAAGGCAAACGCACTGTTCGATGAACTCGCCAAGCAGGTCGGAGCGGAGGGGCCGTGGAACACCCCTGAGGACATCGCACTGGACAGCATCACCGTTGCGTCGTGGCTTGAGCAGAACGTTGCCAATCCGGTGGTGCGTCGCATCGTCACCACGGATCTGAATATCATCGTCGGTGCCGATACCTCGGAAATGTCCATGCTGTTCTGGGCGCAGTACGTCGCCAAGTGCGAAGGCATGCGCTCTCTGCAGGTCACCGCCAACGATGCCCTTTGGCTCGGCGGCTCCCAGCAGATCTCGCAGCGAATCGCAGAACTGCCTGGGATCACTGTCGTCACCGAGGCACCCGTTCACGCCATCTCCTACACCAATGACTTGGTCGTAGTGGAGTCGGCGCAGGGCCGGTTCACCGCACCGGCGGCCACCATCGCGGTTCCGCCGTCCGCGGCGAACACCATCCAGTTTTCACCTGAACTGCCCCTTCCCCGCCGGCAGCTGCAGGCCCGAGCGCCCATGGGTCGGGAGTCGAAGGTCCAGATGCGCTATGACCGCCCGTTCTGGCGTGATGCCGGCCTTTCAGGCGAAATTTTCGATCTCGACCTTGGCTACCTTTCCCTGGACGTCACCCGGCCCGGGGACGACTGGTCCACTATCGTGGCGTTTATCGGAGGAAAGGACTACGACGCCTGGTTCGCCCTCGGCGCCGAAGCCCGGAAGAAGGCGGTGCTCGATTCGCTGGTCGCAGTCCTGGGCCCTGACGCCGCCCACCCACTCGGATACCACGAGACGGACTGGCCGAGCGTCCCGTACACAATGGGCGCCCCGGTGACCGTCCTGCCACCGGGTCTGTTGAGCAGCATCGGCAACGCCCTCAACGCACCCGTGGGGCCACTCCGGTTCGCCGGCACTGAAGCCGCGCCGATGTGGACCGGCTACATGGAAGGTGCTGTCCAGGCCGGCGAAGCCGCAGCCCACAGCATCCTGGCCACGCACAAGACCCGGGCGGCAGGTGCCGCCCGATGACTAAGGAGCCATCAATGACAGAAGATACCGCTGCCGGTTTCACCTACCTCGTTCCAGAGGGAACGGAAGAGGTGGGCGAAACCTACGGGCTGGCTCCGGGACTGCGAACGGGCGACCTGATCTTCGTTTCCGGCCAGCTCGGAATCGACGAGAACGGCGCGATCCCGGCTGACGGTGCGCGTCAGGCTGAGCTGGCGATTCTCGCCGTGCAGCGTGTACTGGCCGAGGCAGGGGCTACCCTGCGTGACATTGTTCAGCTGCAGACCTTCCATAAGGGAGGAATGGCTGCCACGAACGAATGGTTCCTGCCGGTGAAGTCGCGCTTCTTCACCGCTCCTTACCCTACGTGGACGGGCTTCGGAGTCGCGGACCTTGGCGGAGAAGGCGCCCTTATCGAGATCGGCGCGATCGCCCGCGTCCGCTCCTGAATCCTGCATGGCCGCCGGCACCACACATGTTGGCGGGCGGCCATGCAGGCGGGATCCTTAGGGTCCCACTTCTTTCTGGCGGCCAGCTTGGGGCGGCACCAGGTCCATCTATTGATTCGCATCCAAAAAAGAGGCAAACAAGATGAGGAATGATCCCCCTCCCACGACACTGAACACCGGCCCAGCCTCGGAGACGACGACCAGCCGTCTTACCGGCAACATGGGCATCACCGAGCTCGTGCTGAGCGTGCTCGCCTTCTCCGCCCCGATCGTCACCGTCTCGGGTTTCATCGCCTTCACGGTCATCTTCGGCGGAACGACGTCCCCCGTCGCTTTCCTGACGGCCACGGTCGCCCTGACCATCTTCGCGGTCGGATTTACGACCATGACCAAGCACATCCCGCGCCCGGGCGCCTTTTACGCCTACGTCAGTACAGGCCTAGGCAAGATCGTCGGGCTGGGGGGCGCCTACCTGGCCATCGTCTCCTACTCCATGATCATCACGGGACTATACTCCTTCACCGGAATCACCATGTCTGCGCTGGTCCAGAGTTTCGGCGGACCAGAGACCCCGTGGTGGGTATGGTCCTACACCGCTTTTGCGCTCGTCGGTGTTCTCGGCTACTTCAACATCGAACTCTCAGCGAAGGTGCTGAGCGTGGTCATGATCCTCGAAGTCGTGGTCGTCATGACGTTCAATGTCGCGACCCTCTCCAAGGGAGGAGCGGAAGGACTTTCCGCCGCACCGTTCAACCCGGTGGAATTCTTTTCCCAAAGCGAGGTAGGCGTTGCGTTGCTGTTCGCATTCCTGACCTTCATCGGATTTGAAGCCACGGCCATGTACCGGGACGAGGTCAAAAACCCCAACAAGACAGTTCCCCGGGCCACCTATCTTGCCGTGGTCCTCATTGGTCTGCTGTACTGCCTGTCCTGCTACGCCCTCGTTAGCGCCTACGGCTCCAAGGCCGTGGATACTGCCACGAACAATCCGACGGGCATGTTCAACGACGCACTCGACCGATTCGTCATGCCGGGTTTCTCGAACGTCGCGCTGGTTCTGGTAGCTTCCTCCTGTGTTGCTGCTCTGATCTCTACCCATAACGTCATAGCCCGGTACCTGTTCAACATCGGCTCTGACCGGGCGCTGCCGCCCTATCTCTCCAGGGTTCACAAGCGCCATCACTCCCCTCACCTGGCATCTATCACCGTCTCGATCGTGGTTGCACTGGCCCTGCTTTCCTTCGTCGTCGCAGGCACCGACGCCGCTCAGCTTTACGGTCAGATGGCCGGCCTCGGTTCCACCGGCGTTCTCGTCCTGATGGCTTTGGTGAGCCTTGCCGTAGCGGTGTTCTTCTTCCGCAAGGGAGTGCCGGCCAGTGAAAACATCTGGAAAGTCTTCGTCGCACCCATCGTGTCCTTCCTGGCGCTTACGGCCGTTGTGGTGTTCGCCATCATGCGCTTCGAACTCGTCGTCGGCGGTGAACCAGGGCAGAACCTTGGACTGCTGTACGTTCTGGGTGCAAGCCTCCTCCTCGGAACCCTCGTTGCGGCATACTTCCGATGGGCCAAGCCGCAGATCTACCAGGGACTTGGCCGGAGGGACACAGGACCAGTCGACCTGTCCTGACTGGACTGTGGACGGGGGGCTGGAGACAGTGCCCCCTCCACAGCCTCGGCCAGCGCCGCTTTCCCCGTCAGCATCCCCGCAGGCTGGGGACGTGAACGGCGGTTGGCGGCGATCATGGCTGATGAGTGGACTTAAGATAGGCAGGTGGCCATCTGCCGGCAGCTGGCCATGCCAAACAGATTCAGGAGAGAAATGTTAGAGCGACCGCAGCGCATGCAGGCTCTTGACGTCGTGCGCGACCAGATAGCTTCGTTCGACTGGACGAACCTGACCGATGGACGACGACTCATACTTGAGGCGTTCCTACGCATCGCCACTACCGCCGGTTATTCAGCAGTCACAATGCGGGCCCTCGGCAGGCAGGTGAACGTCAAGGCACCCAGCCTGTACAGTCACTTTCCCGGCGGTCGGGATGAGGTCGTCAGCGAAGCCCTTACGTGGCACTACTCCCAATTTGCTACCGGGACCATCCAGGCAGTCGAAAGCACGGCTGACGCCATGGAATTCTGGACGACGCTTGTCGATCAACACGTCCGGCGCCAGCTGCAGACTCCTGAAAATGACATGTTCGACCTGATGCTCGCAACGGACCGGATCAGCGGGTTCCTCCCGCCCGAAACCCGCGAAGAAATTAGCCACCTCGTTGATTTGAACGCCGGGCTGTTCAAAGGCGCTGCCTTGGACATGGGCTATCAGGGCGACGTCGACCAGGCCGTCGCGATTGTCCTCACCGTCCTGGACGGAGTCCGGTCATGGAGCCGCTGGAACGGTGACATCGCTGCCTTGGATGGCATCGCGGAAGTCGCCATCCGCACCTCCTTAGCGACCCTGGACGCGCACCTACTCAGCAGCACAAAGTAACCGCTTGCGACGACGGGGTGCCCCTGAATACTCAGAGTATTCAGGGGCACCCCGTTTGCTTCGGCTCAGACCCGTGAATCGATGATCGCCTTCTCGGCGACGTGCACCGCGACTTCCCGCGCCACGGCCAGGTGCAGCGGATGTTCCATGTAGGTCTCCAGGGCGGCTTCGGATTCATGGTGGGAAACGAGAACCAGATCCCAGTGGGCGGCGACCTTTCCCAGATCCGGCCGCACCCGCAGGTCAACCAGACCGGGAATCCGGCCGGTGTCCAGTTTCCTGAGTTCAGCCTGGGCCAACGATGACTGCCGGCGCTTTTCCTCGATGTCAGTGCCGGAAAGGCGGAAGGCTACGATGTGCTGGATCATGGGGTTTTCTCCTGAAATGGATGGCTAAGGGGTATCGATTCGAAAGAGGGCTCCCGATCGTGAATGATCGGGAGCCCTCTTTCATGTCCAACTCTCAGTCGCGGTAGTCAATCTCGATGTCCGCGACCTCATGATCCGGGAGGTTCACCACGATGTTGTCCGGCTGGCGGGTGGTGAGCCAGATCAGTTCCTTACTGCGGCTGGCGTTTCCCTCGATGTGCGGCATGTGCGGGGGTACGAAGATGAAGTCTCCTTCATCCGCGTAGACGATCTCCTCGAATCGTTCCCCGAAACGAAGGTATGCGCTGCCCTGCAGGACATAGCCCCCGGTTTCGGCCACCCCGTGGTGATGCGGATCGGAAGCTTCGCCTACCGCCGTGTATACCTTTCCGAACCAGAGGTGCTCGACCTCGGTGTTCCGCGGCGTCACACCGGCGTAGCGCCGCGCCTGTGAAGTCTGGTCCTGATCCAGAAAGGGGAGATTGTCTCCCTTCTGTACGCTGGGGCGCTTGTACTCGATGCGCTGTTCGGTCATTTTCTTCTTCCTTCCTTAAGTGCGCCTCTGGCGCACTGTTCAAACTTGGTTGGTTCTGCCGTATGGGGGGGGAAGCTCAGTCAGCCGTTCCGATGCGGATGGTGTTGCGCAACTCGCCGATTCCTTCAATCCGGGTCCTCATCACGTCCCCGTCCCGCAGGTATCGCGGGCGGTGTCTTGACGAAGCCGACGCCTCCGGGAGTGCCGGTAGCTATGATGTCTCCGGGCTCCAGCGTCAGAAACTGGCTGATGTAAACCACCAGCTTCGTGACGCTGAAGATCAGGTCGGACGTGTTGCCCGACTGCTCCACCCTGTCGTTGACAAGGGTTTCGACTTGCAAGCCGTCCTCGGGAGAAACTTCGTCGGGTGTGACGATGACCGGACCCAGCGGTGAGGATTTATCGAAATTCTTGCCCTGGAACCATTCCGAGGTACGGCGTTGCCAATCCCGGACGCTCAGGTCATTGAACACCGTGTAGCCTGCTATCGCCTCCCGCGCCCGCTGCTCGTCGGCCTGGTTGGTTCGTGTGCCGATCACGACTGCAAGTTCTGCTTCCCAGTCGATTTCTGCGCTCAGGTCGGGTAAGCGGATCTCGGCCCGCGGCCCGGTCAAAGCGGTGGAGACCTTGGTGAACAAGGTCGGCACTTCCGGAGCCGTCTTGCCGACTTCTGCGGCGTGGTCGTAGTAGTTCAGGCCGACGCAGATGGTCTTGCCCGGCCTGCTGATCGGGGCCAGGAGGTCTTCAGGGTCGGGCGCTTCGCCCTGCTGCGCGGGAAGTGAAGTCCATTCTGGAGTATTCAGGAGCTGCCCCACGTCATGAACGTCGTAGTAGTAGGTGCCGGTTTCGTCTTGCCGGAATGCACGGCTGTGATCGCCGTTCCGGGCGGTGCCGAGCCTCATGGAACCTCCTCCTAGACCAGGGTCATACCGCCGTCGATCATGATGCACTGGGCGGTCATGTAATCGGAGTCGCCCGAAGCCAGGAAGAGCGCGGTGCCGACGATGTCCTTCGGGTACGCCTTCCGGCCGCGGATGATGCCCTTCTCATACTCATTCAGCGCCGTTCCGGGCTTCTCAATGTCACCAATGGCGTACAGGTCCTGATCCAGCTTGTCCCAAAGGGGCGTGGCAACGACACCCGGAGCAAAGGCGTTCACGGTGATCTCATGCTTGGCCAGCGCCTTGGCCCCGGACTGGGTCAAGGAAATGACGGCAGCCTTCGAAGCACTGTAGGGAGCAAAGGTGGGGAACCCTTCCCTGCCGGCAATTGAGGACGTGTTGATGATCTTGCCGCCCTGTCCCTGCTCGACCATCTGCCTGGCCGCTTCCTGGGTGCCGATTAGCACGCCCAAGGCGTTGATATCCAAAACCTTCCTGAAGTTCTCTTCCGTGATGTCGAGGAACTGCATTGGGGCATTAAAGCCCGCGTTATTGAACCAGACATCGAGGCGGCCAAACTCGCTGACTGCTGTTTGAACCGCCGCGCGCACCTGGGCCCGGTCAACAACGTTTGCGACGGCATAGGCGGCCGAGCCGCCAGCTTCGACGATGTCGTCGACAGCCTTCTTCGCAGCGTCCTCGTTCAGATCGACGATCAGGACCCTCGCACCCTCACGGGCGAAGGCCTCACCGAACGCCAGGCCCATACCACTGGCACCGCCAGTGATTCCAATTACTTTGCCTTCAAGCCTTCCAGCCATGAGAGCCCTTCCTCCCTGCGCGTCTCTGCGCGGTCGATAGTTCAAACGCTAGTAGTGCCTAACTAACGTTAGGTAGCAATGTAGCAGATATCACACCAGAAAGCAGCACCTTTTGGAAAATCTGGCCCGCTTCCTCGGAGTCTTATGGCTGGCTTATCGGCAGAAGCCCCTCGCATTCAGGGTTCGCAATTTTTGCACTGGGATCGCAGGGCGCCGCTCGCAGCACTCGAATAAGGCTGCCGCGGCCTCTATCCAATCTACGCCGCCCGAGCTAACGTTAGTTAGGTTGATCCACAAACCAAAGGAGTATTTCTTGAGTGTCATAGTTACCGCCCACTTCGAAGCGCACGAAGGGCACGAGCAGAACCTCATCGATGCACTGAGGGAGTCCATCCCTGCGGTTCATGCTGAGCCGGGCTGCCTAATGTTCGCCCTCCATAGGGCTGAAAACCGCTCTGTAGTCCTGCTCGAAAAATGGGAGTCGGAGGAGCTTCTCCAGACGCACCTGGATGGAGATCCGGTGGCCGCCTTAGTGGACCGAATCGAGCCCCACATCGCCAAATCCCCGGAAGTGGTTCGGCTAACGGCTGTACCGGCTGGGACCGGACATCAAGGAATTCTCTAAGATCACGACGCCGCAAACCATTTGCATGTGACCCTCCCGTTCCTCAGAGGAATGCAGCCACCGGAGCCTCCTGACTCTCGCAACTCGGGAGGCCCCGGTTCCACTCTCCGGATCATTCCATCGTCAAGGTTTCGCACCACCAGCCCCTGAGATACCAACACGACTTTTCGGATGGTTGGCTCGAAGAGAGCCGCCAGCCAGGATAGGAGTAATGTGATGGCCAATTTGTTCTGGCCATTCTTGGAATATTCCTCCTTCTCACCGCTCTAGGGTTGCGGCGACTCAAAGCCGCGCCTGGTCACATGCAGCCCCGCGGTACAGCTGTTTTTTCAAGCAGGCCATCGGCCTTTGCGGTCACCGCAAAAACGGCTGCCGCTCTCGTAACAGCAGTGGCTCATCTTTTGTCGTGCTATCGATCCTCGCGCCGGAGCGGTAACTAGCAAGTTCGAGGTGCAACCGGTTCCACTGAGGGCTCCGCCTCCCCTAGGAGCCCAGCCCTTGCGGGCCGGGCGGGATCAAGGCGGACATCGGGGAACCATCCAATCGGGGCCTTCTTCGGTTCCAGGTGCTCGGGATCCCGGTGCTTTTCCATGTCGCATTTGTAGAACGGTCCGCGTGGGTCGAGGAGCACGCTCATGTGGTGGTCTGCGTGGTCTTTGAACCACACGCTGATGCCGGTGGCCCCGTCGAGTCTGAGGTGTTCCCAGGCCCGCCACAGAGCTTCTATTCGGGAGACTGCTTCGGGGTGGAAGTACCATTCGATGCACCATTTTGCTGCGCGGCCGTCGACGTCGCGGACGTAGGTGGGCAGCAGCTGCTCGTGCAGGAATTCCTCGGCTGAGCCGTAGACGAGTTCCGGTGGCTTTTGCTCGTCTCCAGCCGTGCTGGCGGGCTCTTCTGCGCTGGTGCCGGGCGCTTCACGGAATCGGCCGATATCGATGGTCATGTCAGAATCTCTTACCCGGTGACCCAGGGGTTGGCGGCAGCTGCTGCAGCGAGGGGCACTTCGTCTTGCTCCGGCCGGGGGCTGTACTTTTTGATGGACGCTTCTACGGCGTCCTTGTGCGGGCCGGTATACCAGGGCAGGGTCCGAACCAGGGTGGCCGGTGCGCCGGAAGCGAGAACCACCGCGCGGCCGCGGTCGAGTTCGGCGAGGTTGGAGACATCGAAGATGCGTTCTTTGCCTTCCTGGCGGGAGCGGCTGGAGCCGGATTTACCGGAGGAGATGGAGATGTTGGTGTAGCTGTAGTCCCCGATCAGGTCCGAGAGGGCCCGCAGGAACCCTTCTTCGGCGACGCCGCCGCCGTAGACCTTGACGTTCGCGGCGGACCAGATTTTCCGCATGTTCGCTTCGCCCCACAGTTCGACGCCCTGGGACCAGGACTGCAGGATGCCCATGACGATCAGGCCCTTGGAGCCGTAGTGGCTGAACTGGTCCGGCAGGGCTGCCCAGCGGACGACGTTGGCCAGCTCATCGAGGGCGAACAGCGCAGGCTTCGGGAGGCGGCCGCCGCTGCGCTCGGCGCGTTCCTCCATCGCCTCTGCGATCGCCACCGTCAGCGCTGTGGTGAGCGGGGCTGCTGAGCCGGCCCCTTCCTTGGAGAGGATGTAGATCGTCTCCTGCGAGGCCGCGAACGCGTGAGGGTTGAACTGCCGGCGGGCATCCGTGGCCACGGACGCGCCATGGGCCGGGGCGACCCAGCGCAGCGTGTTCCTACTCTTGAGGCATTGGATCATCTTCTCGGCGGTGCCGAAGATACCGTCGCGCTGCTTGTCGGCCAGCTTCAGTGTGGATTCCAGGCCCTTGTACTGCAGCTCGTAGTCGTGCTCTTTGAGGATTTCGATGGGTTCCCGGCTGACCTGCTCCGTCACCCACAGGTAGACCTGCGTGATGGGCAGCCCACCGAGCGCGGCCGCGAGGAAGTAAGACGAGAGAATGTCCTCGGCCTTGGGGTCGAAGTAGGCATCCGGCTTGGACCCCGGAAGGCGTGAACCGACCGCGAAGTGCTGGGTGAGTTTGTAGGCTTTCTCTTCGTCGGTGACGTAGGAGAGCGGGTTCCACCACCACTGTGCTTCCTCTTGTGCGATCTTCTGCGGATCGAACACCCATACCGGGGCCGTGAGCTCGCGGACGCCGCGGGTGCCGTCCACGACGTCGCGCTTGTTCGAGGTGGAGACGACGGCGCCGGGTGCGTCCAGGATCGCGGGCATGACCCGGGAGGTCGACTTACCGGTACGGGGGCCCCAGATATCGAGGCTGAGGTCTTCCCAGGACTGAATGAACGTCTGGCCGGTGGAGACGACTTTGCCGACGACGATGCCCGGCGTGCCTGTCACGCCAAGGCGCTCGGCGGTGGTTTTTGCGCCCTTCTCGGAGAACGCGGCCAGGGATTTACCTCGCCCCAGGTATCGGGCCGCCTTATCGACGCGGGCACGCTTGGATGCACCCTGCCGCCAGGCCACGAGCACGACGATGGCCAGAACCACGAGCACCCCTGCCATGAGGGCGGCCGCGACGGTGGACTGGACGGGCCAGGGCACCCGGCCCTTGATGAGCCCGGCGATCAAGTCGATGGGATGGGCAGGGGGTGAGTCGATGCCGGCCATCCAGGAGCCGAGGTGGGCGGCGGCGTAGGTCCCGCCGCCGAAGACGACGATGAAACCAACGGCGAACCAGACCAGCAGTGCATCGCCGAGGCCCATTCCTTTACGGTTCGGTGCGCTCACAGCGTGCCTCCCTCAGTCGGTAGGTCAGGGGTCATTGGCTCGAGGAGGGTTTCCGGGCTGTCGTGCCATTTTTCTTCGGTGTCGTTGACTCCGTCCGGGCCTTGCTCCAAGGACGTCAGTCCCACCAGAACCGGGATCCCGGGACGGCCACCGACCTTGATCAGGAACTTCCCGCGTCCGGGAGGTTCGACGTCGAGGCCGCGGGAGTCCCACGCGGGCGGGTCCTGCCAGGAGATGAGCTTCTGCTGCTCCTGGCGGGACAACGGAATGGCCGAGGTCAGCAACGGCATCTCCGAGGCCGGGAGGCCGCCGCAGATCACCATGCCGGAACGCTCAACGAAACCCCGGGCTTTCATCCGGTCCTCTTCCGCCGGCAGTGCCAGCAGGTCGGACATGGTGTGGGAAATCATGATCTGCCCGACACCGACGGAGCGGTTCAACCGGGTCAGGGCGTCCACCCGGTCCACCATGCCTTTACCGGCGCGCAGTGCCCGCCACAGTTCATCCAGGACCACGAAGTAGTTCCGGCGCGGTTCCAGGCCGGCGTCGGCGAGGGCGTTGGCGACGTTGACGGTGCCGAATCCGTAGGACCAGCACGCGAGAAGGACGGCGGCCTGCAGGTCGGTTTCTGTCTCGTCAATGCTGGAGACGTCAAAGACCACGGCGCGGTCCCGCATCATGGGGTTGGTGGTGTGCCGGGAGAAGATTTCTCCCAGCTTCCCGCCACCGGTCAGGCCCAGCAGGGTTGCTTCCAGTGCCCGGGTTTCCTGCAGGTAGACGGCCATGTCGCCGCGGTCCAGGGCGACCTGCCGCAGCTCATCGGGGGCGGAGATGATCACGTCCAACAGGTCCTTCAAGACGGGAACACCGTCGAACCGGTCATCGAGGACCCGCAAGGCCCGGTCCAGGATCGTCTGTTCCTGATCGGTGGGCGGATTGTTCCGGCTGATCGTGATTAGGGAGACGACCATTGTCAGGCGGCGGCCGTGCGCGTCGGCGCGGACCCGGGCGGCGTCCTCATGGTGGCCGCTGTCTTCGAGCAGCTGCGCCGCTTCGACGGCCTGCCCGGGATCGAGAATGTTCAGGTAGCCGACACCGCGGCCGAGCTTGATGACCTGGCCGCCGAGCGCCTGCACCGCTTTGACGTGCTCGCCTTTCAAGTCCCCCAGGATCAGGGGGTGGACGCCCTGGGCGGAGAGACCGATGAACATCCGGCGCACCACGGTGGACTTTCCCAGCCCCGGCTTGCCCAGGATGAACGCAGACGGATTGGAAATCAGGCGTGCCCGCTGGAACCAGCTGATCGGGTCACAGCAAACCGTGGCCTGGGTCTCCTCATGGCGTCCAAGCGGGACGCCGATCATGGGCGAGGACGCCCCGGAGGAAAACGGCCACAGCCCGCAGACCTGAACCGTGGTTCCCCGGTATTCCTTCACGGACGGGACGAGCTGGGCCATGCCGCCGCCGCGTCCGGTCCAGCCACGGGCAGTCGGCCCGGCCTGACGTGGTTCCTTCTCAGCCTTCCTCTTCGGCGCAGCTTTGACCGGTGCTCCAGCCGTCTTGGCAGGTCGGGTGAAGAGTTTCATGCGGGCCATTACAGGGCGGCCTTGATTTCGGAGGGCAGCATGCTGTGCTTGGGAAGGACCAGCCCTAGGGGCAGCGACGCCGCGAACGCGGTGTCTTGGGCACCGTAGGCCCGGCGCAGCAGCACCCGGGCAGTACCGGAGGTCTGTTCCACGGCGGCGACGGCATCGGGGAGGCGGTCCTTGTCGGTCACGGTGGCCGTGACGACCATGCCGAAGTTCACCAGTCCGGCGCCCTGGGCTTCTTCCTGCGCCGTCTGTACAGCGGAGCGGGCATCGACCAGGGCGCGGGCGGAGGGCCGGGTCCCGGAGGTGATGCGGACGTTGGCGTTGTTCTGGTCCCGCTCCACCACGGCGGCGGCGCGGGCTGAATCCATCGGGCGGTACAGCAGCGAGATCCGCTTCCGGTCGATGTCCCCGTGCGGGGCCAGCAGCCGGGACAGGACCGAGGAGTTCACCGACCCGCGCGGGGCACCGGTCATGGTCCAGGAGACTGAGAACGCGCCGTCGTGCCGGTAGTCATCCCAGGCCGCCTGCGTCGCGGAGGGTCCGACTTCGCCCCAGGTCAGGGTGACCGGGGAGCCGGCGGCGTGCGCTTGATCAATGATCAGGGCGGCGGGAGGATCGTAGGCGATCCGGACAACCTCGCAGAGTTCCTGCGCGGACATCGGACGGGCGATACCGGCGCCGGTGGACTGCAGCCGGGCCGACAGCCCGGGGATCCGGGACGCGAGGTCACGGGCCACGTCCTCCGGTGTGCGCTTCTTCCCTCCTGCCCGGAGGGAGGCATTGAACGACAGGGACACCCAGGCCCGGACCGTGGCCGAACCTTCCGGATACGTGTCGACGACCTCGTTGAGCACGTTCTTGGCAAAATCCGGGGCGTTCGGGTCGATGTTCATCATGACCTCATTGCGGAGCCGGTAGCCGGAGTCCGGTGCGGTCTCGACCGTCACGGCCGCGGCGTCCAGGCCCGCTTCGTCCCCGAGGCCGGCGAGCCAGCCGCCCCAGTTCGCCACCCACGCATCGACCTGTTCCGGGTCCACCAGGGACGCGCCGTCGGGTTCGGTGGAGAAGATCAGGGTGTAGTGGCTGGTGGCCGGGACGTGCAGCAGCGCGAACGGGCGCTTGTAGGAGTCGGTGAATTCGTACAGGGTCGACTTCGCGGCAAGGCCGGGCAGCTGGTACATGCCCCAGGCCGTCACACCGAGGGGGCCGGAACGGTAGAGGTTCGTTCCGGAGGACTTGGAGAGACGGAAGCTCATCCGGGTTCCGAACCGGTCAACAACGGACTGGCCGTGCTTGTCCTTGACCGTCAGCAACAGGGCGCTGGCCCCGGCCACAGCCAGGACGGCAAGGCCCGGGAACAGGCCCCAGATGGCGAAGCTAATGATGCCCAGCAACAACCCGGCCATGACAATACCGGTGCCGATAGCGCCGAGGTTGCCCAACCCGGCAGAGCGCGGGACGCGCCAGTTGCCGTAGGACGGTTCCTTGTATTCGGTATTAATTGCTGCCACTGGGGCCCTCCACTGTTTCTGATTGGCCGGTTGAATCCTGCGCGGTCTGTTGTGCGGCCTGAGAAACCCTGGACGCTGCTTGTGCTCCTACGGCGACGGCCATGCCAGCCGGACCTGCGGCCTTCGCCGCACCCGACGCGGCGCCTGCGCTGCCGGCGGCAGCTCCTGCGCCGGTGGTGCCTGCTGTCCCCGCAGTTGCGGCGCTGGCTGCCCCACCCGGACCGGTAGCCCCGGGTGTCGGCTGGCCGCCGCTCCCCTTCGGGCCAGGTGTTCCATTGCTGCCCTTCGGAGATGCGCCTGACTGGTTGCTTTGTGTGCTCGCCGGGGTCGGGGCGGCATGGCCCTTACCGCTGCCACTGCGGCCCATGGACACAGCGCCTGTGGCCATAGCCCCAACGGCAGCCCCGGCCCCCGCTCCCCCGCCGGAGGCGACGGCACCGACCATCGGCGTCACGAACCGCATCAGCGCCGGCAAAGCGAACAGGGCGACAACCATCAACGTGAAACCCGTGATGGACCCGATCAGGCCGTCCTTCCCGCTGTTGTGCCCCATGAGCACGAACGCGACCGAGTAGACGATGGCCGCGGCTGGTTTGTAGAGGATGAAAGCGATGGTCCAGCCAACCGCTTTTTGAAACCACTGCTTTCCCATCTCCGTGTTCGTGAAAGCAGCGGTGGTGGGCAGAATGCCCGCCAGGATCACCAACATGCCGCTGCGGACCACCATCAGAACGATCTGGACGAGGGAGGCAAGCAGACCGATCAATCCCAGAACGATAAGGATGAACACGCCCACCCCCGTCTGGCCGGTCACGATCAGGAGGTTCATCGACTCAGCAAAGCCCTTTCCGTCGGTGGAGCGCTCAATGATGGCGGCAGAGAAAGCATCCGCGGCGATTACCAGAATCGAGATGACACCCAGGCCCAAGCCACTGACAAATGTGAGCGTGACGAGGGACCGCAGTAGCTCCTTTAGCGGTGCTCCGCGTTGTTCCCAGATCATCCGGATACCGCCGAGAATGACGGCGAGGACCGCAAGCGTCAGAGTCCAGACCATCAATTCGCTGTTCACCATGGAGACGACGGGGCTTGGCGTCGCTCCGTCCACACTGGCAAGGTTCACCGTTGGCATGGAAACCCAGAAAGTCGACAGAGTCGTCACCATCTGGCTCATGCCCTCCATGATGGCCTTCGCCATGTTGCCCATGGCGTCATCAGCGAGCCCTGAAAACCAGTCCCCTACGGGGTTCCAGGTAGGCCTCATGCTCCGCTCCAAAGGATGAATCCGGAAAGGTCACGGACTTGCCGTGGTTCCTCCAAGGGTGCGCCGTTGTCGTCAACAACGCCCTTCCAATCCCCGTCCTGCCAAAGCAGAGCCGTCCGCACCGAAGCAAGCGCTCCGTTGTCCGCCTTGAATGCCAGTTCAACAACGGTTTGGTTCGCCGTGTATGAGACATTGAAGCCCGCTATCTGGACTTTCACGGCCGAGGCTGGGGCCGCGGTCGTGGGTGTCTTCATCCCTGCGTCACGGCCAGGTCCTTTGGCTGCAAGATGCTCCGCGATAGCTCGTTCTTTGGAGGGGTCGATGCCCAGAGCCCAAAGGTTCACCGCCGCATAAAGCGCCCCTGTCGGAGTGTGAGCGAAGCAGGACCGGATGCCCTGATCGTCCGTCTTTCCCGGACCTATTTTCGGGTCGGTTGGTGCGGCCATTGTTCCGACGAGTTCCCACTTCGTCTTGGGGGCCGCTCCCAGCGATGACTCCGACGAGGAGGGCAGGCCACAGATACTCTGTCCTGCTGTCGCCGAAGCGCTGGGGCTGGCTGTAGTTGTGTTGCTGGATTCCGCCGGAGCCGGTGCCGGCGGGGCGCTCTCCTGTCCTTTGGGGAGCAGGAAGATGACGACGGCTGCTGCAATCAGCGCGACCACCAGCGCGGCAGCAATGATGAAACCGGGTTTGGTGAACGGATTGCTTTCGGTGGTGCTCTCAGTTGACTGGCTCATGCTGAACCTCCCGTTGTTGGTGCTGGCTTAGACGAAGGCTCGGACGATGCCGGCGGAGCCGGTGATGATGATGCAGCCCATCAGGACCCAGCCGAGCTTGCCCATGGCTTGGGCTCCCTCACCGCGTTGGAGCTGGATGACCATGCCGATGCCCACGATGATCACGCCTAGGACGCCCAGGACCAGGCCGATGCCGGAGGCCCAGTTCAGGATCGTGAGCAGGCCACCTGCCTGTGCCGGGACGACGGGGGTGGGGTTGGGGATGACGCTTGCTGCAATTGCGGAGAAGGGGTTCATGGTGAGACCTTTCAGTGTTTGGTGCTGGGTGTGGTGTCGGTGGCCAGGGCGGCTAAGTCAGTGATGAAGCGTTGGTATTCGCGGGCCGGCGGCGGCGGGGTGGTGGAGTCCCCGTGTCGCCAGGCCTCGACCCAGGGCAGGGTCCAGAGCCGGGGTGCGCCCCCGCCGACGATGGCGACGAAGTCACGCAAGGGTTTGGGAGTCTTCCCCGGTGCGTCCGCCAGAACGGCGAGGCCGAGCAGATCAAGCTCCGGTGCCGCGCCTGATGCCCACTGCGTCAGGGCGCTCTGTGCAGCTGTCAGGCCGCGCATATCTGCACGGCAGATCAGCAGCACTCGAGGCTTGCTGCCGTCCTGGAGAACGGGCCAGCAGTGATCGGTGACCCGCGCACCGCCGATCAGATCAGCGATGCGGCTTTCACCGGATCCACCGTGGGCGCCGGTGACCCACAGGGCTGCGGAGCCTGAGACCGTGCGGCGGGCCAGACGGTCTGCGGCGTCCGGTTCGACCATTCCCCTCAGCGGCGCACTGATCACAGCCGCAGGCGGCACATACGCATCCGGTGCTGCGGTGTCCGCGCCGTCGGCGGGGACCGGGTGGGTGATCCAGGGGTTCAGGGACTGTTGCACGATTTCCTCCTTTCAAAGTCCGTTGGTGGGTGGTTTAGAAGCCGGCGGCTACGGCGGCCGCGGCCGCCAGCCAGGCACGCTGGGTTGCGGGCTGAAGGGCTTCATAGCGGATGGGGCCATTGACCAGGGCCGGATCGTATGGAATCCGGACGACGGCCCGGACGTACGGGGCGAAGCCGTCCGCGATCCGCTGGGCCTCGTCTTTGGCCCGCTTCAGGGCATCCCCGCTCATGCTGCGTTTGGCGTCGGTGGACTCGGAGACGATCACGACGGCGTTGC
Organism: Arthrobacter sp. 05T420; assembly: GCF_056396305.1. Classification (NCBI taxonomy): domain Bacteria; kingdom Bacillati; phylum Actinomycetota; class Actinomycetes; order Micrococcales; family Micrococcaceae; genus Arthrobacter; species Arthrobacter sp. 05T420. Next base: position 111,612 of record NZ_JBFTLG010000007.1, read on the forward strand.
GGGCCAGTTCCGCGTCGTGGCCGCCACGGGATTCCAGCGTCTGCAGGGTCAGCCGTGCGGCTTCGGCGCGGTCCTCGATGGCGGTGACGGGGACGACGAGCTGGTTGGTGTGATCGATCATCCGCCGCCAGTTCGCGGCCCGGGCGGTGTTGCCCGAGTCCATGACCACGAGCCGGTAGTAGCGGGTGAGGACCTGGTGGGCGATGTCGACTTCCTCGGCGGTCACTTCGTGATCGCCTTCCTCGTTTTCATCCGAGCGCAGGACATCGAACTTGTCGGCCGTCTGGTGATGAACGAACCTGGCGATTTCGGCGGCGTTCGTTGACGGCGAGAGCAGAGTCTGGGAGGAGTCGATCAGGTCCAGTACGCTGCGGTCGTGGGCGCCCTTTTCCGTCCGCCACCCGAGGGTGCCCTGGGACTCGTTGTTGTCCCACGCAACCGTGGCGGCCCCGCTGTAGCGGGCGAGGATGGCCGAGAGCATCACCACAGTGGGGGTCTTGTTCGCCCCGCCCTTGCGGTTGACCACGGCAACGGTCCGGGGGCCGGGCCAGTGCTGGCTCACCGTGCGGATGTCCTCCCGCTCTGAGAGTTCTTCCTCTGAGGGGTCCATCCGGAAGCCCAGGCGCGTGAGCGTTCCCCGCCAGCCTTGGGTGGCCGGTTCCAGCACCGGGGCGCTGACCAGGAACGAGGTTTCCTTCAAGCTGCGCCGCGTCGGCGCCGCTTCCCCGGCCATGACAGCCGTATGCGGTTCCGGGGTGGCCGGCACCGGAACGGTATCGGCTCCCATGTGGGCGGGTGGCCGCGGCTGGGCGTCCACCGGTGCTGCAGGAGCTGGAACTGGCGAGGGCTCTGCTGGAGTGGCCACGGGCTCCGGGGCGGGGACGGTCTCAATGATCGCCGGGGCGGCTGTCTTGGGCGTGGTTTCGGGGGCTTCTGCCTGGCGGCGGGTCTGCCGGGGGTCGTAGGAGACGGATTCGATTTTGTTATCTGGGTGGACGATGAGTTCACCGTGGCCTTCGGGGTCCTCGATCTGGACCCTGACGGGGCGCTGGAGGGTCTGTGCCTCGCCCACGATAAGGGCCAGAGCGTTGTGGCGCAGTTCCTGCACGGTATCCCCGGCAGGGACGACGCGGGAGTTGCCCGCGACGACGACCTCGGCGGTGCCGTTGTCCCGGACGATGGCCCGGATGTTGGGAAAGGCCATTACCTCGGTTGGTGTAGTACCCATGAGCTTCTTCCTTACGTGTGTGAGATGGAGGGTGCGGCGCTTAGGTCGAGGGCGGGGTGAGCCGGTTGACCTTCCACGGGGCGTCCTTGCCGGTGCGGAGCAGCTGCACCGTGTAGGTCCCGGCGTTTGTGGGGACCGCTGCCATGACACCGAAGCCGTTGGCTTCATCGACGCTCAGAGTGGCGGGGCCGGTGACGCGGCTGACCGGGATGTTAGCCGGATCCACTGCCGAGTAATCGGCGGTCGCCTGCGGGGTCAGCCAGCGGGCCAGGTCATTGGCCCACTGCTTTTCCTCCACCGTGGGACGGGCGAAGTCCGCCATTGCCTTCCCGGCGACGTCCACCGCCTGGTCCTTGCTGGCCTGATCCCAGGTGATGCCGATCGTGGCCGGGACCGTTCCCCCGGGCGCCTGGGGTCCGCTGTTGGCGCTAAGTGAGACCGGCGCGGACGCCGTGGTGGTCGTTGGTTCCGGCGGTACCGGCGTCGTGTTCGCCACCGGTGCGCAGGACACGCAGAGCAGCGCCACGGCGAGCAGGGTCAAGGGCTTTTTCACTTCTTCTCCTCGTGAGTGGGCAGGTACAGGAAAGCGGAGGGGACGGTGTTGGCCACTGTCCGGGTGTAATAGGTGTGGTCGGCCGGGGCCGGATTGCCGTTGTAGCCCTCTTCGACGTAGGTGCCGTTGTCCTTGACTTCCTTGACTACGGCGACGTGGCCGAAGTTGGGGTCCGCTCCCCCGGCACCGGGCGCGTACCAAACGACCGCACCGGCCCGGGGTGTGCTGCCGGTGGGCCAGCCCTTGGCGTCCCAGCCGGCCCTCCAGGTCAGGGCCGATCCGAGGCCCTGCCCGTCCGGGCGGAAGGTGCCGTTGAGGAACTTGAACGGTGCGCTGGTTGAACCCATCTGCTGGTTCACCCGCCACAGGGCGAAGTCCACGCACTCGCGGTAGTACATGCCCAGCGGCGAGGTGCTGGCTGTAGTCGCTCCGACCTGCAACCAGGTCGGGGAGTTCTTCCACGGGTAGTCATCCCCCGCGCCCGACTGTTCGGGGATGGCGCAGTCGCTGCCTTCCAGGGAGAATTTCGAGTTCGAGAGCGCCTGGACGAGTTTGACGGCTTCGGGCCAGTATTTCTGGTAGTGGTACGGGTCGGCGTTGCGCTGGACCTTGTTACCGGCAATGGTCGGTTCCAACAGCTCCCAGCCGGCCACGGCCTGTAGGGCCTTGATGAAGTTCGTCGCGCTGATGGACGGGTTCATGCGGTCTGCGTAGGAGCCCCACGCGCCGTTATCGCGCTGCTGGAACAACCCCCGCGAGTCCGGGCCGGCACCGTCGCCGGCATCCAGCACACGCAACCCCGACTCCCCCAGGGCCACCATCACGCTGACCATCTGACCGTTTACGGACAAGTTCAGCGACTTTCCGGCGCCCATGATGGCTGCGGCGTTCTTGAGCTGCTCCTGGGTGTAGCCCTCAACCTTGGTGCTGCCGTCGATGACGACGGAAACGACCGGACCGCAGTCGGCCGCAGCAGGTATCGGCCCGAAGAGCAGAACGATCGACAGAACCAAACCCAGGAAGAGCGTCGGCACAATAATCGCAGTGCCGATCAGCAGTCTCGTCGGCTTCATGCGGGCCACAGAGTCAGGCCGCTGCAAACTCTATTGCTTAGTAATAGAGTGCGTCGGCAAAGGAGGCATTGGTTCGTCGTTGCGTCAGGCAAGATGGATCCATGCCAAGCTTGATTCGACCAAAAATGCCGCCCGAAGTTGAGATGGCAATCAGTCTTATGGGCAACCGTGCCCGGGTAGATATCCTGCGCCGCCTGTCGATGCTCGGCCCGTCGACCATCGGGCGTCTGCACGCTGCGTTGGATATCAGCCGACCAAGCCTGAACCGACACCTCGATTTTCTGGCCAAGGCGGGCCTGGTGCGGACGGACCCACCGGCAGGTATGCGCCACGGCAAGGATGTCGTCTATATGGTTCAATCCGCTCGGGTTCGCGAGCTGACCCAGGAGTACACCAGCTACGTCGAAGGCATGTGATCGCGACTGTCCCGGGGCGGGCCGGCGGTACGCCGGTGCTCGTTGGGGGGTAGTACAACTTATCGCGGTGGGCACACGTCCACGATAGCAGGGTTGAAACATGTTTCAACCATGATTCAGTCGCGTTCGGGGTCGTTGCTTTCGTAGGTGTCCACATCGTCCAGGAGTGCGTTGATCGCCTCGAGGGTCTTAATGTCGATGTCGCCGAGAGTTCGGGCCGCGATGTTCTTCAACTTGTTCCGGCGCATCTTTTTCAGGAGTTGCAGCTCCCGCTCAATCCGTTCCGGGAGTTCACCGGATTCATCGGTCAGGTATGCCGGTTCCACTTTGAAGAATTTGGCCATCGCAACCAGGGCTTCTTTGGGGACAGCATCGGGTGACTCACCGGAGCGAATTCGCCACCAGCGCGTTCGAGATAGCTCGTACCCGTTTTCGCGCACGCCTGCCTGGATGTCGGCGAACTCATAGGGTTCTCCGCCTTCGGCCACCACGACGTCCAGGAGGAGGTTCACCTTGCGAGCAAGGGTCTCCGCCCGCTCTAGCCGATCGCGGGGACTGTCACCGCCAACCATAAATTCAACCCCATCCAATTTCATTCGCTGTTTGCCGCAGCTTGTTCTCCGGCCGGGCCCGGCGGGAACCAATATTCGTACCAGCGGCGGACAGCTAGATTCCACCATACCGGGTCGGAATTCCATTCTTGAGTGTGTCCGGAACAGTCGAACTCCACGAGTTCTATCCGGTCTTTGTGTGTTTGCGCGAAGCGAGCGGAAGTTTCAAAAGGAACAGACCAGTCATTCCTGTTGTGGAGGATCAGGACCGGGATGCTCAGGGCGCCCTGGAATCTGGCCCGGTCAGCACCGCGCACCTCCAACGGCCCCTCGAGGCCGGCCAGTCTGCTGAATGCGCTGAGCGCCAGGAGCCGGGCTATAAGTGAGCCAACGACTTGTGGACAGCGTTGATGGCGGGCGTTGGCACGCAGCACATCCTCCCAGACCAATACCGGCGAAACCACAATGAGGCCCTTGATCATCTCTGCCAACGACGACCGCTGCACGGTATTTAGAGCCATCGTTGCCCCGAGTGACCATCCGAACACTACACATTCAGTTCCGCCGCGCTCCGCAACAAACCGAAGAGCCGCTTCTACATCGCGCCATTCCGATTCGCCCAAATGAGATCTAGCGTCCCCCGAGCGAGGGCCCTCGCCGTCATTCCGATATGAGATGACCAATGAGCTGAGTCCCATGCTCGATGCGCTCTCAACCCCACGCAGTGTCTGTGCCCTGGCACTTCCTTGCCCATGGACGTGGATGGCCCAGCGGTCAGTTCCCCGGTCGATTAACCACGCAGGGGCTGGGCCGAGAGCTGTCTCGACAAAAGTCTCGACCACGTCAGCTGCAACGGACGATGGATCGACCGAGACAATGCCACTCCACCGTCCCCTGGACTCCAGGGACAGGCCCGCAGGCCGATGAAGGAGGCGCCGTGTGACTTTTCCTTCACGGGTGGATATGACCGGACCGATGACGGCCGGAGGGCCGCCTGCCGAGAGCTGCAGACCGAACTGCCCCGGCGCCAGCGTGTGTCTCGTGACTGGGAGCTCGATCTCGTTATCGGAAATTGCCAGAGGGACGATGCCATAGCGGCGCCTGTACGTCGCTGAAGTCGCCTGACGGGCCGCCCACGTCGCACCTGCAATGGCGCCCGCAGCACCAAGTAGCCCGGCGCAGGCAACAGCCTTCAGCGGGGACGCCACGACAGCCGCTCGAGGTGGTCGGAGGCGCTGGCCAGTTTTCGGAGGCCTTCGGCGCCAATTCTGTCTCTTACTTCGGGATCCCGGGCCAAGGAGTCCTGGATTTCCACAATCATGCGGTGCAGCTCGCTGCGCCGGCGGTCCGGGCGTTTCGGAACCACATCAAGGTCCAGCGTAAGCCCGGCATTTCCCGCTACTGCCTGCCCCCAGATAGGTTCTAGCCCCGCAAGCACCGAGCTGGTTCGCGCCGTTTCGTGGATGGCAGTGATTTTGCGGCTGGCAGGAGGCAAAGCCATACCGGTGCAAAGAAAGAGGAACGTAGCCGAATTCAACACCGAATATATTACGGACAAGGCGGAGAGTGTCTCAACCATACCGAGCACGTGAAGTGCATCGAGTACGAGCACATCAACGACGAACAAAACGGCGGACAGGCACCCCACGCCAACGAGCGCGAACGCTACGGTGTAGATTCCGGTGGTCCAAGCCTTCCGAAAGCGCGCGCAGGTCCAGCCTGCGGCGGCCATAACCGCGCCTATGTAGAGATACTGCCCGGCCGAATACAGACCCGCCGGCCACTGCCCTCCATAGTCCCGCATAAACGACGTCGACGTAACAGGAGCATCGATCAGAATGAACAGGATGGTTGCCGATATCGCCGTACCCACAAGTCCTGCTTTGGCCGACGCGTCGTACGAGGATTTCCTGCCGTAGGATGCCGGCTGTGCAGCCCGATGAATGGCCCGGGCGAGAAAATAGACACCCGCCAGCAGGAGAAAGTTTGCTCCCAGGTCCGCATAGTTCCTCCCGCCGACCCACCCGTCTGCGAGCACGTAAACAGGGCTTATATTGAGGACCATGGACACGGAAATCAGCACCGATGCCCATAGGATGCTGGTGTCCTTACCCTGGCCGCGTGATGCGATGACGATGAGCGTCAGGCTGACCATCAGCCCCGCTGCGATGATCTCCATCAGCCGAAGACGTCCTCGAAGGCGCCCGGTTCACCAGGCCCCGCCCTCAACGCCTCGGCCATGAGATCGGCAAGGTACTCGGCCGTGGCCTCTTCCAAGCTCCGGAACTCGGTCCGCATGAGGGCCCTGCGCACAACCTCCGGAGACAGGCCGCGAAAACCGCTCTTCAAGACGGTACCCGCACCGGGCGTTGTGTCGTGGCCAAGGACCATGTGAGCAAGTTCGTGAAGAATGAACTGCTGACGCTGCAGCTCCCAGGGCGTCGGGGGATGAAACACCCACTCGATCTTCGCCCCCGGCAGCCACAGACCACAGATCGATGTGCCGACCAACTTTTCGGTGGCACGAATCCGGATCTGCCTGCCGCGGATTCCTTCGATGACGCTCAAAAGCTGAGTCAGAGTCAGGGCACCTGGCAGTTCCAGTGCTGCGAATGCAGCAGATGCATCGCGGAAAGCCTGTTCAGAGGTAGTTACAGACAGGGAACGCAGAGATTGCGTCACAACAACAGGACCCTTCAATAGCTTCAACAGGGATAGGGTAGGTTGAAACATGTTTCAACCATGTTTTAGTCTGGGTTCAGCATATCCCGGGCAGAACGGGCCCAACCATATCAAGTGGTCCCTAGAAGCGCCTGCTTCGCCAGGAGAAGAAAGGACCCGCATGATCAACACCACGACATCGCCGCCACCCACAATGTGTCCGAATAACCCTTCGCTTTCAATGTCCCAACTCGGCGGGCTGCAGAAAGGGGTGACCCATGTCGGCAGATCGAGCCGTCACCCGACTATGAAGCTAGGGTTTCAGCGCAGGTCTGCGAAGCCAAATAAGAGTGTGGGGCGACACGCGGAGCCGTTTTCTGTAAACAAATCCCCGGATGCCGCTGCAAGCAGTGCTAACTTCGACTCAGCCGATAGCCGTAGACAGAAACTTCACGGTGGTCGACTCCAGGTAGCACCAGCGATGAAGCAGTCACAACCGCGTGTTGTGCGAGATTCAAAGGACTAAAGCACATGACGGCAATAGCAGTTAATCGAGGCGGCGGGCGTCCTAGCAAGGGCCTGCGCAGGTTTATTGGCTTCAGGGCGCAGGAGTGCACCGCTGACGGCATTGCAAAAGTGGCAGCGGCAAAGGGCCTGACCGTTTCGGAATACGTTCTGTCCGCTGTTGAACCGCAGATGAAGTCCGACCTGGCTGCCCTCGACCAGCACGAGTACCAGCAGGAGCTCCCCATTCGAATAGCCTCATAACAGAAGAAGGCCCGCACTAGGCGGGCCTTCGAAGCTGAAGATCCACGATCCGGGAAGCTTGCCGGCGAACAGATCGTAGATCGGATGGAAGACCTTCACAGGCCTTCATTTGTGTTGCAAAACCGATCCTGCAAGATCGGCCCTTAGTCATTCCCTCGACAGGAACAGCATCATCGTACAACAGCACGCCCGCGTGCTGCCAGCCATATACGGCGCTGGCGTGTCGCACGGGCCATCCTCTACACACAGCCCCGCTCAGGCGTGGGCTGCCTTGGCGCCTATCCTCGCAGGTCAGCCCCGAGTTCGCCTCTCTCGGGACGCAGGCAAGACGTACCCGCAAAAGCACGAGCGCACTCTCACTGAGACCCTGCCCACGCTCCCGGCGGCGGTCCGGATTTTCGGCAAGGACGGTACGTGCGCTGCGATTTTCCTTGACTTTGACTCGTCCGTTGCTGGTGTTGACTGGGTCGAAGCCGATGCCCGCGCTGTCCAGACTTGGTTACATTCCTGCGGTGCGCGGTGGATTGAGGACTACTCCCCCAATGGCGGCCGGCACGTCTACGTCCCGCTCGAGAAGCGGGTCACCTTTTCTGAAGCGCGTGATCTTGTCGAGGCGCTGGGCACCCGGTACCGGAGCCTGGACAAGACCCCACACCAGAACCTTTTGCATGGCTGCATGCGCACACCCGGATCCCCGCACAAGCGCGGCGGCCACCAGGAACTGGCGATGTCATTGTCGATGGCCTACGACGTTGCCCGCCGGCCCAACTCGACCACGGTCTGGGCAGCCATGAACACAGACCTGGCGGCGGAGATCGCCGCGGTCAAGGCACTCCGCCTCGAGGGCACCTTCACGACCACGGCCGCGGAAGCCCCGAACCTCCAGCACCCGGCCGGGCGGATGTCCCGCACCATGCAAGTCATGGCTCAAACCGGACTGTACGACACGAACCGGTACGCCTCCGACTCAGAAGCACGCCAGGCCATCGTCGCCGGCGCCGCGGCCGCCGGCCTGGAACTCATCGAGGTCGAGCGCCGGATGCTGCAGGGGACCTGGCCGGGCCTGGCGTCCTTCTATGCCCGCTACGCCGCCCGCCACCGGGCACCGGCACTGCGAAGGGACTGGCTGAAGGCGGTCGCCTACCTGAGCAAAAACCCCGGAACGAAGGCGGGAAAGAACAATGCCCGTATATCCCCCACAAGCCAGCCAAATACACAGGGGCCACTAATACAAGGGAATCCGCTTTCATCGGATCCCGCTGCAGAGCACCGGCACATCCTGACCTGGCGGAATGCCCTCAGGCTTAGGGAATACAGCTATACAGAATCGAGAACCGGGCTGGCACGACGAATGGTGTTGCGGGCGTTGGGGGAGGCAGCCCACATGACCGGTTCTCGATTCATTGAATTCGGCGACCGGTCCATTGCTGTGGCCACCGGTCTGGACCACACTACGGTCGGATCACATCTGCGGGCGCTCAGGAGCGAGATGGATCCCCTGGTGACTTTGGTTGAGCAGGGGCGCGGTACCAAGGGGGACCTCTACATGCTGACCATCCCGGAAGACGTGAGGACCGCTGCGGAAGACCTGAGCTGGCGAAAGGGGAAGATCCGCGCACTTCGGCCTGTTTTCAGGGAACTCGGGCTGCCGGCGGCCTTCGTGTACGAAGCGCTGGAGCACTCCCCCGGCCTGTCGACGGCCGAGATTGTCCGGCTGACCAGGCTGTCTAGGACGGCAGTGAATGAAGCACTTGAGGTCATGGCGGCGTGGAACATGGTGTCCCGCGGGAAGGAGCGCGGTTGGTCGGTGGTGCCGTCGACGTCGCTGAAGGACCTCGCCGAGCATTTCGGGGTCATGGAAGCTGTCGCGGCGCAGCTGCAGCGATACCGGATCGAACGCATCCTGTGGAAGGAATGGCTGTCCAAGAACGTCAACACCGTCGCCGAATTGCTCTCCCCCGGTGAAGACTATCCGTGGGAGGCATTCGAGGGGCCGCCGGACGAGTGGGCCCTGGCGGACATGGCGTTCACGCGGGCCGGATGATGTGGACGGGAGATTCAACGCGCGCAGGACACCACTCCCCTGTTTTGGAGTGGCCCCACTCCCCCGGTGTGAACGGCCGGCATCCGGGCCGGACCAAGATTTCGTGCCATAAGCCACGCCATAAAACCTATGGGACGTCAGGCCCTTGAGTCACGCACGATGGTCAAGTCGGATTCCACGCGCCCTCACTACCCTGCGTCCGGAGCTGTTGTCTGGTCGAGATGAAGCTTGAAGACGGCTGAGACGAGCGCGCTCCGCGACGGTGCGTCAAACTCCTGGACTTTCTCGTCGAGCCAGGCGATCTGCACCCCGTCGAGGCGCAGCTGGATTTGGATGCCGGCTTCCCCTCGACGCCGCGGCGCGCGGCGCGGCATGCCGGAGCTGGTGAGCACGGTCTCTGTCGCGAACTGGCTCGCGATCTGCTCGTTGGCTACGGACTCAAAGGCGTCGATGAGCAGGTCGGCGTATGTGGTCCGGTCCCGGTACACGGCGTCCTTGACGTCAGAGAGCAGCGGAGGAGGCAGGTAGACCCCGACGTTGCGCAAGCCGCCCGGTACGGTCTCTGACGCCTTCTGCGCTGGCTTCGCTGCGGGAGCCTGTCTGGCGGAGGGGCGCGGTGCGGCCTCCGGTGCCAGATTCGGCTCCCCTTCCGGCTTTGGCTTTGCCGGTTCGTTTTCGACTGGTTCGGAGGCGACGCCGGCCGGTGCGGGCGCAACCACAGGAGCAGCTGCCGGCTCCTGGGCATCCTCAGCTTCCTGAACCACCTGCGAAACAGTGTCGACGGGTGCCTCCACGGCCACCTTTACAGCGGGCTCCTGCACCGGCTCCTGGGGAGCAGTGCGTTCCGGCGCCTGTGTGCCCTTCCCCCGCCGGGGTGCCAGCAAGCCCTCCAGCTTTGCCCCGCGAGCCGGTGTGACGGGCGTGAAGGCTTCTGCCAGGCTCTGTCGGCCGCTCATGCCTGGTCACCGCTTTCGATCTCGTTCAGCCGGGCAAGGATCTCGCCGGTCAGTTGTTCGTATTCTTCAGCCAGTCCGCCGGCGTTGCGCGAAAAGAACCCCGCTTCCGGCTTCTGTCCCGAGCGCAGCGCCTTGAGCCGGTTCTTCTGGGCCTCGGTCACGGCACCTTCGAGCTCGTGGAAGAGGAGGCCCTTGCGGCGCGCGTCGGCGCTGGCGCTTTCCAAGTTACGGATGCGGGTCTCAAAGACCGGGGCGACCGTTCCGAGCATCTCTTCAAGGGTGTCGCGAACGCTGCGTTCCAGGCGCAACGAGCGCGGGCCGACACTGAACAGGACGATGCCGGCCAGCTGCAGTGAAGGGTTCCGGTCCCGCACGGCCAGGAAGCGCCGGGCGATGCGTTCAACACCGTCGATGCTTGCGTCGTCGGAGCGAGTGGGGATGACGACAGCGCTGGAGATGGCGAAGGCACCCTCAACGAGGATCCGCTCCCCCGGTGGTGTGTCGATCAGGATCAGGTCGTAGTCGTCGGCCAGCGGCGCTAGGACGGCGTACAGCATGTCTCCAAAGTCGCCGGCGTCGGAACGGCTCGAGCGGGAGACCATGAGTCCCTGGATGTCTTCAAGGTCCTGGCCGCCGGGGATGACGTCGAGGTTTTCCCGGACGTCCCGAAGGATCATTGGCTCGGTGCCGGCGATGAGTGCCTGGAACAGTTCGCGGCCGGTCTGCCGTTCGTAGCCTAGGTCGCGGGCCAGATCCCCCTGCGGGTCAAGATCAACCATCAGCACACGGGAGCCGGCCAGTGCGACGTAGCCGCCGACGTTGGCGGCAGTGGTGGTTTTCCCTACCCCTCCTTTACCGTTCGCCAGAGATACGACCCGGTCGATTGCCTGTGTTTGGCGTGTTTTCGGGCTTGCTGGGGCTGTTATTGATCGTGCCATCGGCCGGTAGTCTCTCCTACGTGGTGGGGCATGTAGTGCTCTGCTTTCAACGCTATGTGAAGTCACCCGGGAATCATGGCAGTGACACGCGCAAGATGGATCACACAAAGTCTGGTGGGAACGCCTGCGGTGCAGCACATGTGAACCCCTATTGGTCATTTCGTTGGCGGTCCGGCTATCCCTTCGATTGGACAGCTTGTTGTATCTAACGCTGTTCCAGGCGTTGTTGATCCCATTGGATGTTCTGTGAGTTTTCCTGTGGAATGCCCCGATGTTAAGTCACGCTATAAAAACTGTTGGGTAATTAGCTGGCCTGCCTGTGGATATCTGCATTGACCGGTCTATTTGCCTAGCAATTGACCTATCCGATTGATGGACTGTGTTTAGTCATGCAGAACGGTATATTTTGTCACCAACCCAGACTCCTGTTGCTCAGTAGGCATTTCTGCCTGTTGTGTGTGTGGCGTCACATCTGGCCCATGAGACGATGGTGCATCCAATGGGAACTATGGCATGACTTATGGCATGAAATCTCGTTGTCTTGAGAGTGTGGGCCCTGTGGGCTGGATAACCAGAATGCGCGCTGGTCCCGACGCCGATGCCCCCACAGTAGTCACGCCCCATGCTAATCGGACCGGCAGGGCTCCGCGGGGGACTGCTGCGTCATAGCCCAGGCACGCTGAGGCCTTGCTATTGGCGTCGTTGACGTCAATGTCGATCCAGCGGTCGATGGGCAGTTCCCACGCCGAAGTGCTGGGAATGGTCTTCATTTTCGTGGACGGCAACGACTACATGCACCCGGAGCTGCGTGCCCTGCTGCTGAACACCGACGGGTTCGGGGTCATCAGCGACCGGCTCCTGTACGCACGACGCGGGTACCGCTGCAGTGGCGGGGGGAGTGCGGTTTAGGGCCCTTGGCGGCTCGCCTACCCGATCGAACCTAGAGCGTCCTCACTCTGCTGCGCTGTGGCAATCAGTCTGGTGAATGACGCAGCGGACCGTTCTCATAAAACGATCGATTGATGAGACACGCGGCGGCTCGCAGAGGGCCTCAGGAGTTCCCGGCACCACAAGGGCCGCCGCTGTCTCGAAATGCCGTCCAACAAAAGGCGGTCTCACAACAGCGAATTGTTCGGGATTGAGAGAATACGGGAGAGTTGCCGGCTGTGATCGGATACCCGAGTTCTCATGCTTACTCCCTCGGCGGTCAGAGGCCCTTGGAAGCCACTTCAAGGCGACTAGTCAAACGACCGTTGTTGACGCTGGACGCTCTTCCGGCACCTGTGGTCTGTCCGACAACTCGGCGGCGGCGGGAACATAGTTCCTATTCACACGCGGGACTACACGCGGGACCTGCCGCGGAGGAAGTGGAAGATCAGGACGACCACGGCAATTACCAGAAGCAGGTGAATGAGCCCACCGCCGATGCCTCCGAGCAGGCCGAGAAGCCAGAGAACAGCGATAATGATGGCTATCCAAAGCAACATGAGAGTCTCCCTTGTTTGTCTGCGGATGGAAATGCTGATTCTGCGCCCTGGCTGGTCTGCGTATTTTGGCACGAGGCGTTCCCTTAAAGGGATCGGGCAGGTTCGGTTCGGGTCCCCGTGCCGCCCGCACCCGGCGCCTGACCGGTCCAGCACGGCGTAGGGCGGAGCTGATGTGGCCGGTTATACGTCAGGAGATTTTTCCGTGGCCGGAGGGTGTTCTCCGGCCAGGTGGTGTGCTTCCTTGAGATGGCGTGCGAGCTTTTCCTCAGCGGCAGCGCGCCGTTGCCCGATGGTGCGCATCTGGTGTGTGGTCAGGTCCTCGCGGCGCGTCCACGCGGCGGCACGTTGTGCCGGCCCGGGTTCGGTGTGTTCGTTCATGACCGCATCGTCGCACACGATCTTTCTGGGCAAAAGGCACAATTTTGCAACGCCTGGGAGCGCAAGCGTTCCCCCACGGATCGAGGAACCGGACCGGGGTCTAGGCAGCCGGAGCCGATGCCGGGCCGTTTTCTTTCGCCGGTCCCCGGCCGATCGGGGTGGTCCGGTCGGCGTCGGCACCCTTGGTTTGGAATCCCTGGGGGAGCGGTGCGAGGGGAAGTTCCCGGTGGACGATGTAATCGCAGGCCGCGGGGCCAATCATCGCCAGCCCGGTGCACAGGCCGCCCGGGTGGTCGGGCTGGATGTTCGCTGCGCGCAGCCCGGCTCTGAAACTTCTGGCTGGAGCGGGTGTGGTTCTCCGGAGGGAGCACCAGCTGAGGTATAGACCGTACAGCTCTTCCTGGGTGAGTCCGTCAGCGTCCTGGTTCCGGGCGATGCAGTCATTGACGAATTCGTGTAGCGGTGACTTCAACATCTTGGCCTCCTGCGTCCGCGGCGTAGCCGCTCAACTGGCACAGCTATCAAGGGGTGAAGCAAAACCGTCCCGGCTTCGGGTACATAGAAAATTTAAGATGCCGGGCTGCGACTGTCAACCGGAGCATACGCCTTGACTTCGAGGCGCATCATGGAGCGGACGTGAGTGTCTGCAGGGGCCTTGAGGGCGTTCCCTTGTCCCTGGAACCTGGCAGCAAGCAATGACAAAGGCCTGGTCCGGTGGGTGAATTTACAGGGGGCAATGGTTTGCATCGGTCAACGGTTCCAAGTGGGCCCCGGAGCCTGGCTCGTCCCGCGGTTCCGGACGGGTGGGCTGACCCAGCGGGCGGCGGTGCAGGGATGGCCCCCTCGGCTGGCCGGTTCCTTGTCAGTGTCAGGACCGGGAGTTAGCCTGATTCACGGGGGCACGACGAGTGAAGCGGGGCCGCTGGATGTGGGCCAGCTTTCCCGGACAAAGGAGTCTGTCATGTCTACCGTTTCCCATCCGAGCAAACCGGGGCCGTCCAGCTGGTCCCAGGGGCAGCGGCTCTGGTGCGCTCAATGCCAGACGGATGAGTACCTGATCATCGAATCCATCGACACCCTCCGGCCACCGCGCATGGGGCTGGTCGACGTCGCGTACACCTGCGTTGAATGTGACTTCTTTTACGCCCACACCGCCTCGGTGGGGGATGTTGCTGTGGTCCTGAACCGGCCGGGCCAACGATCCGGGGTGCTGCAGTTCGGCGGCAACTACCTCCATTGCGGGGAACCGATGACAATGGCCGGATCCCAGCAGCGCAGCATCCATGCCACGCTCTCAACGGAACTGACCGGTGAAGGCCCCCTGGAGGTGTACCTGCGCACCAGGGTGCTGCGCTGCAGCTGCGGGTTCCAAATGGAGATACCCGACTGACACCCTGGGGCTAGGGAACGGAGCAATGATGGCTGACCCGGAACGCCGTCCGTGCACCGCTTTTGTCGGTCGGGGCGTATACCTGCTGGACGATCACGAGGTCGTGAGGCGGGGGTTGCGCCAGCTGCTGGAGTTCGATGGTCTCGGCATCGCCGGGGAATCCGGATCCGCGCGCGAAGCGGTCCGGCGGATTCCTGCCCTTCGCCCGGAGCTGGTCATTATTGATGATGACCTTCCGGACGGTTCCGGTGCCGAGGTGTGCCGTGCCGTTGCCGTGGCGGACCCGCGGATCCGGTGTGTGCTGATGACCGAGGAGGGCGGCGAGACCGTGCTGATCGACGCCATTCTGGCCGGCGCGTGGGGATGCCTGTCCAAAGACGATGAGGGCAGCGAACAGCTCAGGCTCATCCGACGGGCCCTGGCCGGGCACACCGCGTACAGCGGCCGCTTTTATCCGGCGATCGTGGCCCCGTTCTTCCTGCTCCAGCCACAGCGCCCGGATGAGAATCTCCTGACCCTCACGAAACAGGAAATGACTGCCGCGATCGGCCTGGGGAAAGGACTGAGCAACCGCCAAATCAGCAAGGAGATGTTTCTGGCAGAAAAAACCGTGAAGAACATGGTCTCGACCATCCTGACGAAACTCGGCACCGCGACCAGGACGCAGGCCGCCCTGCTTGTCACCGCAACCCTCGACCACTCCGAAAACCCCTCCTACGGAGGCTACCGGTCCAGCCAATTCCCGGACCTGATCCCCGAAGTCACTGCAGCACTGTTGAATTGCACCGGCGAGGCCGGCACCGTGCCACCTACGGACCAGAAGCGGGCAACGGACGCCGCCCGGCTTGCCGCCGCCCTTACTGCGGCCCGGACCGGGCTGAGAGTCAGGCGTCCTCAACAGAGCAGCACTTAAGAGTCCGGAGCGGAGATTCCGCGGGCTCTCCAAACCTGATGGACCCGGAGAGCCTCAGTGGTGTCCGGGACGGCCGCCAAGTTCGAGGCTTAACGGCGGCTCGCTGAAGGGGCGCACGGGGACATGGACGGATAAGGCCGTCACCACCGCCTGGCCGCTATCCGTGGCGAACATGAACGAAGCGACTGAAGGCATGCCAAGGTCCGGTAAGGCATGGGCGGCCGACCGAAAGCTGGCCAGGCATTTGTAGTTTCAGGGCCATAGGACTCTTACCGTTACTCTTGCCCGGCCATAGGTATTGATATGCCGCAGCGGGTTCCCTCCGATAGGCGGGTGCGGTGATGGTTGGCCCGGGTGCCGTTGGAACTCGCCCGGGCTGCCTCCGCGCCGGGGGCGCGTGATGCGGTGGGGGTCCTGGGGTGCGCCTGTGGGCTTTGAACCCTCGTCCCGAGGATTAAGAGTTCACTGCTCTGCCAACGGAGCTACGGGTGTGGGGGAGGCTTGCCCGCCGTGTGCTCGTTCCTTGTTTGGGGCGGCGCCGGCTGCGTTGTTTAGGAGGCGCGCGTCAGCTGTCGTTTGCACGGTTCTGTGTCGCCCTGGCACGTTCGAGGGCAGGGTTCTGCGTTATCGTGCCGGGATTAACGATGTCGTTCATTCTGCCCGTGAGGGACGGTAAAGGTCAGCTCCCGCGCTCCCCGGAAGAGCAGGCGTGCCTCAATTCGTGGCTGACTCAAGCACCGGCGGGTCACGCGTTGCTGCCGGCCACGCCCTCCCTCTGGAATCGGCTAGGCAAAGAATGCGCCGCGCCTCGGGTGAGCGGTCGGCCGGCTTCTCACCCGGGCTGCTGACCGGGTAGTCAGTGACCAGCAGTGCCGTTTACAGCGGCACCGAATATTGCGTCAGCCTGGGGGTTTCACTACTGGTGGTCGACGGCGCTCCCGGCCTGTTCTGCGGGGTGCAGGTGCCGGACTATTCCTGTTTATCTGTCCCGGTGCCGGTGCCGGTGCCGGTGTCCGTATCGGTGTCGGTCTTGGTGCGCGGTTTGCGGACGGGATCCACGGAACCGCTTGCTCCGTAGTTGCCCTCTGGATACTGACCGATTTCAGATTCAGCGGTGCGGCCCGGTGTCGACCCGGCGTCGCCGAAGTTGGCTTTCACGTAGCGTCCCGATTCCTTTGCCTTGTCTCCGAGGGGTTCGGGCAGTCCGCCTTCGCTGCCGGCCGCCCCGTAGTCCCCTTCGATGTATTGGCCTTCCTCGTCGTCCGCATGGCGGCCGCTTTGCGCTCCGGCCTTGCCGTAGTTGCCTTCGACGTACCGGCCGCGCAGGTCTGGTTCTTCCGGCTTCTTCTCCGGGCCTGCCTCATCGGGGGTGTCTTCAATGCTGCTGTCGTCGGACATGGTGGTGCCTTTCCCAAACGAAATCCGCGTCTTTGCGGCGCAATCCAAGCCCACCGTGGGCCGCGCTCCCCGACAGAATCCGCCTCCGGGCCTGCTGGGGCTTGCCGGGACGGGACGGGAGGGGCGGGCCCGAGGTGCTGCCCACGGCGGATAGATCTTAGACCGTTGCCTACGGACACTATTGGCGTAGCATAAATCTACTGGGGTTGTCAATTTCGGTAGGTAGATCAGATGACTCGAGGAGGCACTCGCGATGAGCGATATCAGTCCACTCAGAAATGCAGTCCGTCATGGCAGCGGCCTTAAGCAGTTGGGCGGCACTTGGGGTGAACTTCTTGCAGAGTTTCTCGGCACTTTTGTGCTGATCTCTTTCGGCGACGGCGTTGTGGCCATGGCAGTCGCCGCTTTGCCGGGATCCGGCCGGGCCGCTACATCGACGACGATCTTCCTGGCCGCCGGGGACTGGCTGTTGATCACCTGGGGATGGGCACTGGCGGTGACGATGGCCATCTACGTTGCCGGTGGCGTCAGCGGCGCACACATCAATCCGGCAGTGACCCTGGCGTTCGCAGTCCGGCGTAAATTTCCCTGGGGCAAAGTGGGTCCGTATATCGTCGCCCAGGTTCTGGGCGCCTTCGTCGGCGCCGCGATGGTGTACCTGCTGTATCACGACGCCATCGATGCCTATAACCAGGCCGTCGGGACCGGGCGTGCAGATCCGAAGGGGCTTGCCAGCTACTCCATTTTCGCCACCTTCCCCGCACCCTACTTCAACGGCAGCCCCGTGGGGCCGCTGGTCGACCAGATTGTCGGCACGGCCTTCCTCCTCATGTTCGTGGTGGCCATCATCGACATGCGCAATACCGCGGTCCAGGCGAACCTGGGTCCGTTCATGATCGGGCTGGCCGTTGCAGCCATCGGCATGTCGATCGGCGCGAACGCCGGCTATGCCATCAACCCGGCCCGTGACTTCGGGCCACGGCTGTTTGCCTGGCTGGCCGGATGGGGGCAGACGGCGCTGCCGGGCACCGTGGACGGGGCCTTCAGCTGGTATTTCTGGGTGCCGATCGTCGGGCCTTTCATCGGCGCAGTGATCGGCGTGCTGCTCTACGACTGGTTCATCGGCGACGTCCTCCATGCGCGCATCAGGCTGCAGGAATCCACGCCTCCGGGCCGGGCAGGCGGAGAGACACCTCCGGCGACCGAAACGAAAAGGACGGCCGAAACATAGGCGATTAAGGATTCTGAGAGATGGGCGTCGCAGGGAGATTTGCTCCTCCGGTTCAAAGGCGCCGGCTCGGCCCGGGCGGGCGTATAATCACAATGGCAGGCCATGTCGTCAGGTTCGACTACCCCGGACTGGCGGATACCCACTCCTCGGTCTGCGCAGCGTTTCCGTCAGCTTCTTGAGTATCTGTCCGCGCCAGCCGCCGGCCATGAGGCGGTGAGCTCTCACGTGACTATGCGCCTGCGGGTCGAACCCTTCGTGAATGAGGATCAGCCGCGTGCCGCCGCCTTCGAGAATCAGAGACCACGTCACCGCGCTGTTCAGGTCGTTGCCTGCTGACATCAGGGTGTCCTTCGGATTCCCAGGGTGTTGTGCGGGTCTTTCATGCGGCTTCCACTAATGGTCACTGGGGATGGCGTGGGTCGGGCTTATTTTGCAATTCTGCCCACGATCTGGCGGGCCACCAGTCGGTCGATTCCTGGCAGATGGGTTGCCCGTATGGTCCACCGGCGCAGGAGGCGCTGGGTCCGGTTCGCGGGGAGGAACGATGACGCGGTGCGTCTCCCGGCGGCTTGAGCCTCCTCGACCACGGGTCGCCAGCGTCGCTCGAACTCGGTGAGGGCCGAACTGATCCCCTCGGGTGAGGCCACGGGTCCAAGGATGTCCCCCAGTAGCGCGGCACCGGCGATGGCGAGCGAGCCGCCCTGGCCCGCGAGGAGCGATACGGCCCCGCAGGCGTCCCCCACGAGAACGGTCCGCTCCCTCTGCCAGCCCGGCATGGCGATCTGTGCGACGACATCGTCGTAGGGATGCTCGGGGCACAAGTCCAGCAGCCGGTCGACCGCGTGGCCGAGTCCGGCGAACTCGCGGCGCAGCCGCTCCCGCGGGCTCCCGGGCCGCAGGTGCCGTGGTGCGCCTGTGGCGTCCCGGTAGACCATGAATGCCGCCACCTCGTCCGAGCGGAGGCTGTAGAGCCCGACCATCCGGTCGATGCTGTCGCTGAGGACGAACCTGTTCCGGAAGCTTGCATTCAGGATCGGTTCGGTCACGATGAATGCGGCAGCACGCATGCCCAAGGGGCGCAAGTACTCCTCTTCGGGCCCGAAGACCCGGGCGCGCACTCCGGAATGGATGCCGTCAGCGCCCACGAGGACGTCCGCGGAGATCGTCACGTCCGGCGAGTCATCGACGGCGACCCGCACGCCGTCCTCATCATTCCACACCAGGGAAACGGGCATCCCGTAGCGGACCTGCACCCGGCCCGGGGCCACGTCGTCGAGCGCGGCGAGGGCTGCGCACTCCATGTCGGGGCGCAGCAGGCTCAGGACCTTCCCGCCGGCAAGCCGGGCGAACTGGTCGTAGTCGAGGCTGGACGTCGGGCGGCCTTCTGCGTCCACATACTCGGCTGCCTCGACATGGTAGGCCACCTCTGCGAGCCGCGGGTAGAGGCCGATTCTTTCCGCAGCCTCGACTCCCGGACCGAAGAAGTCCATCATGTAGCCATCGGGACGCGGAGCGGCCGATTTCTCGAGAAGCTCGACGTCCCAGCCGGCCAAGCCGAGCTGGCGGGCCGCGACGAGGCCCGCTATGCCCGCCCCGACAACCACTGCCTTCATGTCCTGCCCCGAACGATCGTAGGCGTGTCTGATATTCGGCGCGTTGACAGGCCGCGAGGTGGCGCGTATTCCTGAGTGCAGAGCAAGGAGGTCTCCTTATGGCCACCGTAAGCGTGCGCTACATCGTCGATGATGTCGATACATCCATCAATTTTTACCGCGAACATTTGGCATTCACGCTCGTCATGCATCCGGCCCCGCCTTTTGCCATGCTCGAGCGCGGTGATTTGCGGCTGCTGCTCAGCGCTCCGAGCGGCCAGGGCGGAGGAGGGCAGAGCATGCCCGACGGCACCAGGCCCGCGCCGGGCGGGTGGAATCGATTCGCGCTGGAGGTGTCTGACCTCGCGGCAACCGTGCGGACCCTCCGCGACGCAGGCGTGCAGTTCCGCAATGACATCGTGACGGGCATGGGCGGAAATCAGGTACTGATCGAAGACCCCTCGGGCAATCCGATCGAACTATTCGAACCGACGATTCCCGAGGCTCGGCTCGCGACATCCTGATCCCAATGGCGGTGGGCCCACACAGTCACAGTCGTGCCCTTCGTCCGGAGGGAATGAGGCATCAAGTCTTTAGGCGTACGCCGGGCATGCAGGACACGGGTCCCGAACGTCCGCCACCGTTGCTGCGAGCAGACGGCAGTTGGCTCCATGAGGGTCGCCGGGGGCGCGCCGGGACCCTGGTCAGGCGGCCTGTGAACGCCGCCCCGCCCGCACACCCGGCACATGGGAAAGCCTCTCGAGGCAGGGGCTTTCGCCGTTACCGATAGACATTGGGGAGGGACGCAAGTCCACTCGCGACGCTATGGTCTGGGTCAGCCGCCAAAACGGAGGCTGACCGCCAGGCCGATCAGCGCGGCCGCACCGGCCAGAAGCATCGCTGCCCTGGGATTGCCGAAGTTAGCGTCCATCCCAGACCGAACCGGCGCGGAACGACCAGCGCATGGTCTTCGCGGTTGATGTAGAACAGGCCACCGCGCCAGTGCTTGTCATCGTCCCGGTGGATCAGGCCGGTGTCTTCCTCGGCGTCGTTCCGCTCCCGGCTGTTCCTGGCCAGGATGACGACGGCCACCACGGCGGCGGTCAGGATCGGGAGGACGATTACCAGCGGCGCCCACGGTGTGACCGTCCCGGTCCACATCAGCAGCGATGATCCCAGCATTCCCAGGTCGATCATCGCGGTCAGCCCGAGCAGGGCCTCGGCACCCAGTGACATGTAATGGCGGTACCAGCGCGCTGAGGTAACGGGGTGTGCCGGGTTGAGATCGGGCCGGCTGCGGACGATGGCCGCTGCTATACCGGCGAGCAGCGCGGTCATGCCGATCTGCACGAACACCAGTGAGAAGGCGGCGCCGACCGACTTGGCGACCACGCGGTTGGGCACCCCGTTCGCGTCGTAGTGGACCGCGAGAACTTCGGGCATCGATGGGTAGCTGATCACGCCGATCACTACCGTGGCGGCCGTGATGATCAGTGCCGGGGCCAGCCAGAGCCAGGGAAACCGCGGTGGATTGGTCCGCAGTTCGGTGTCCACCGCGATGCCCTGGTGCAGGCCCCGGTACCAGCCCCCGGCGGCCTTGGCGGCCCGGATCTCGTGGTTGGCCAGGAAGAAGCAGCCGTACCAGACGCCCTCGAGCACCAGCACCGACAGCGGCAACACCAACGTTGCGCCGGTCACGGCGAAGATGAGCACGCCGGCCGCGGCGGTGGCGATTCCACCGAGGAGTACCCGCCAGCGTTAGATGCTGGTCTGCCGGACCACCGTCGGGTCCCCGGCATGCTGGGGCGGTACCCGGACCCCGAAGGGCACGGCGGGGCTGGTGATCGAGGGCAGCGCCAGGGCGATTACGAGCGCGAGTGCCAGCACCGCGGAGCTCAGGATGATGGCAACGGTCATGGCGTGTCCTCTGGCTTCTTGGCATCAAATGACTCGACTATCGCCCGGCAGGTCGCGAGAACCTCGTCGGCCGGCAGGCCTCTGGCCAAGGCCTCGGCAAGCAGGGTCCGAGCCCTCGCGGTCCACTCTGCGGGGAACGGCGGATCCGCGACCGTCGGGGTCACCACCGCACCGGTCTTGCGGTTGAGCCGGATCAGGCCTTCCTGGCGCAGGAGGTCGTAGGCCTTGTTCACGGTGTGGAAGTTGATGCCGAAGTCGGCCGCGACCGTCCTGGTGGCCGGCAAGGTGCTGCCCTCGGTCAGCGCGCCTTCGGCGATCGCCTCCACGATCTGGTCCCGGAGCTGCTGATAGATCGGTATCTCTCTGGCCAGGTCGACGTTGAGGATCATCCTTCCCACCTCCCACGGTTGTTCTATCGCAGCTCAGGGTCAAAGCCGGTGGCGCCGACGTACGCCATCGCGCCATCAGCAGTATCAACCCACACATAAAGCCACGAGCCGGTCGGGCGGACATTCCCCTGGCGAACTGTTATCAACCGTTTCTCAAATCGCTCCATCGACTGAGGATAAACCCCTTCATTTTCCCTGAACCAGCTGTCCGTATGCCGGTCGATCACCGTGCCCAGGAACGCGCCGCTACGTTCCGTGCAGGTGCTGGCTTGTGACTCGCAGCGATAAATGGCGGTCTTTTCGCAGCGCTATTTTGTCACCCCGCAGATCCTTGAAAAGCTTGTTCGTTCTTCTTGTTCGGTGCTCTCGTCAGGACCGCGTCGTTGCCCCTCGGTTACCCGGGGCGGCCCGACCGACTGCCTGCACGCTCCTGGCGAACCGCGCTCACGGCGCGCACGGCAACTACGGCGGCCACGATCAGCACGGCCGCGGCCAAGGCCGTGCCCGGTCCACCCAGCCGCCCGGTGACGGCACGGGGAAACCCGTGTGCGGGCTGGCCGGTGCTGCCACCTGTGACCTCGTTGTCCGTCACCTCCCATTCGGCAGAGGAGGGGAAGATACCGGCCGGAAGCCTCTGCTGTCGGAGACGCCGACGTGAGGCAAGCCTGCGCCGCACTTTCTCATTCGGAGCGGGCATTACGCCGTCCGCTGCCACCGCGGCGGGGAGGTCAACGATGTAGGGCTCACCGTAATAGGCCGCCGAAGCCACCGAGTCCAGCCAGATGCCGGGCGGGGGTTCCACCCCGCGGCGCGAGAACGCAGCCAAGAGCATCTGCTGGATCTCACCCAGGCTCTTGCCCCGGGCGACCTGCGTGACTTCGAAAATGGCCAGCTGGAGCTGCACCTTCTCATCCGCCGCCGGATCTTTGGCGCTCGGAGCCTGTTCAACGGGGTCGGTGTTAAGTGGCCCGGTCTTGGGTGTGCCCGCGTTGCGCGAGTCGGGGCTCATGGGGGTTCCTTTCTGTCATGTTGGGTCCAACTGCCCTTCGAATTTGCCCGTCCGCGGGCATCGACGGTACTTGCTCGCCGCCCGGTAACTTGACCCGGAAGCCCGTGCGGCGGGGTTGGGACGGTGCTGTTCCGAGTCACCTCTACCGGACTGGGTCCGACCGAACGCGGCCTGGTTATCCGCGAAACGGGGACGAGACAAGGGGCAGGTGTGTCTATCGTGGCGCAATTCCGTCGGTTTGTCGTCGGCGTTGACACTCATGCCATAACCACTTCCACGCCATCACCGCCGCAAGTTACGAACCGCTCAAGACTCTCTCGCGTTGACCGTCGTCCGAAGGGTCCGCGAGGGGCCGGGGTCTTTTTGCCTTGGCGGAAGCCGTTGCCGCGGCGATCTCCGAGCTTGGGAGCCGGAGTGCAGGCCACGGTCGTTGCTCCGGAGACAGGAAATTCCCGATTTGTGGTTCGACCGGGTGGGGCGTTGGAGCCCGGCCGCCCCGCTTCACACCGGCCGTGATCCGGACCAAACACCGGACCCCCGCGGGACTCCGGCAGGAGCCCCGGCAACCTCCACCGCCCCGCGGCTACGACCGGCAGCTCCTGCGGGTTTTCTACAGGTCGGATCTCTCGGCCCTGAAGAGCAGCCCGCCTCCCGGACCTACTACGACCGAAAGCGCGCCGAAGGCAAGACCCACACCCAGACCATGCTCTCCCTGGCCCGGCGCCGCCTCAACCTTCTCTGGGCCGTGCTCCGCGACGGCACCACCTACATCCGAGTTCCCGCAGGCGGGCTCTATGGCCACCTGACGACACGGGCCTGCGGAGCTCCACTCGTGCCGAATCGGTCGTCCACGGAACCCTCTCCAGGAGTATCTGGATAACGGTTGATCCGGGGTTCCTGGTCGTGACGCATGCTTTGCAATAGTGCAGAGTCGCCAGCATGCGGAAGGGCCATGTCGACCAGAACGACCCAAGGGCCGCCACAGTCAGGTATTTTCCTGAGATCCATAAGCCTGCATACTGTTGCGGTTACGCAATGATTCCCGTTAGATTGAAGACTTAGTGGGGGACCCGGCTCGGCGCCCGTGCAGGAAGGGCGGGAAGCTGACGCGATTGCTGACACTCTAAGGAGTCACCCTCATGGACAAGGCCCGGCGTATCGTCGCTATTACCGGATCCAGTGGCGGAATCGGGCGCGCATCGGCGGTTGCCTTTGGCCGTCAAGGCGCCACCGTTGCCTTGCTTGCCCGTGGCGAGGCAGGTCTGGCCGGGGCCGCGCAGGAGGTGGAGGCCGCCGGCGGCCGCGCGTGGACTTTGAGCGTCGATGTCGCCGACGCCGATGCTGTGGATGCTGCCGCCGAGCGAATTGAGCGCGAGTTGGGGCCCATCGACGTCTGGGTCAACGTTGCCTTCACTTCGGTTTTCTCCCCCTTTTCGGAAATTTCCGCAGCTGAGTTCGCACGCGTGACCGAGGTCAGCTACCTCGGTTACGTCTACGGAACCATGTCGGCCTTGAAGCGCATGCGGCCGCGAAACCGCGGCGTCATAGTGCAGGTCGGCTCGGCCCTGGCCTACCGGGGCATCCCGTTGCAAACCGCCTACTGCGGCGCGAAACATGCTATCCAGGGTTTCAATGAATCGCTGCGGTGTGAACTGCTGCATGAGTCGAGCGGGATCCACACCACGATGGTGCAAATGCCGGCGGTCAACACGCCCCAGTTTTCCTGGGTCCTGTCCCGCCTTCCGCGACAGGCGCAGCCCGTGCCGCCGATTTACCAGCCGGAGCTGGCCGCCCGGGCGGTCGTGTACGCGGCGGAGCATCCACAGCGTCGGGAGTACTGGGTCGGCGGCAGCACTGCGGGGACACTCATCGCGAACGCCGTCGCCCCAGGCCTGCTCGACCGCTACCTGGCCAAGACAGGCTTCAACGCCCAGCAGACCGCGGAACCCCGCCATCCCGACCAGCCCAAGAATCTCTGGGAACCTGCCGACAAACGGAAGGATTTCGGGACGCGCGGTATTTTTGATTCCAGGGCCTCCAACCGCAGCGCGCAGCTGTGGGCCTCCCAGCACTATGCAGCGGTGGGCGCGGCCGCAGCCGGGCTCCTCGCCTCCGTGGCCGTCGCGGGCCGCGCGCTTTTGCGGTCGGCGAACCGGTGAAGCCGCTGGAATTGGTCCGGGCGGCGTACGGGATGTGCGAGCTGTTGGCACCGGATTATGTTTCCGGCCTGCTACTGGGTGAGATGCCGGATGGCAGGACCCGCGTGGTGATCCGGATTCTGGGCGCACGGCACCTGGTTCAGGCGGTGCTGACTGTCCGCGGCGGGCGCTCTGCCCACCTTGTCGGAGGCAGTGTGGATGTGGTCCACGCCGCGAGTATGGCCGGGGTCGCCGTGTTGGATAGCCGTCATCGGAGGTCTGCGGGAGTCAGCGCGGCGCTTGCGTTGGTTTTCGCGGCGGGGGAGTTCGGATGATCATCGTCAGCGGTGTTGCTTGCGCGCCTGGCAGCGGCGCCGGTCACACGTGCAGGTCGATGGTGAACCTGCCGTCTTCGGTGCCTTCGCCGCCGTCCGCCGCGGCAAACGCGTCCATTCCCAGCGCCGTGGCGCCGCGCAACTCGTTTGTCATCCGTCCCATCACCGCGGCAACGGCGTTTCGCCGGTGCTCCAGGACGGTGTTGACCAGCGACGCGCCTTCAGGGGTCAGGGACAACTCCACGTACCGCCGGTCCGCGGGGTCATCGCGCCGCGCGATCAGTCCGGCATTGACCAGCCGGTCGCAGGTGCGGGTGGCGTTGGACGGGTGGACCCCCAGTTCCATGGCTACCGCACCGAGATTTTGCGGTCCGCGCGAGGCAATCATTACCAGCACCCGCAGCTGGGGGCTGGTGACAATGTCTTCGACTTCGACAACTGACTGGGCCACGACACGCAGCAGGACGTTCGCGGCCCTAAGGACCGCATCGATCTGGGCGTCGGCGCGCTCGTCGCTGTTTCTTTCCACGCACCCCAGTATTACCCCGGTGCTTGCGGAGCAGCAAAGTTTGCCCAGCGGCACGTATTTTTCCTGATTGCGGAGGAGCGCACCATGAAGCATGCACCCGAAAGGGAAATGACCCACCTCGTTGATCGCCTGGTCCGCAACGTGAAAACGGGCAGATTCGAACGGTCTCTTTCCGGGCTCACCGCAGCGGGGGCCTTGGTGACAGCGGCAGAAATCTACTTCGAACATGACAAGGCCAGCTTCGGGAACAAATGGATGTGGCTGCCCGTGGCGCTTGGTCCGGTGGGCGCCGCGGCCGGGCTTGCCGGGGTCTTCAGCCGCAGGATGGCCAAAACTGTATTGCCGATCGCCAGTGCCGCGATAGTGGCCAATGGGCTGCAGGGAACCTATCTGCATGCCCGGGGAATAGCCCAAAAACCGGGCGGATTCTCCAATCTGCGCTACAACCTGGAGATGGGACCGCCGCTGCTGGCGCCGCTGCTGGTGACATTGGTCGGCGGCATGGGGCTGCTGGCTTCCGTTCTCAGGCGGGAGCGATGAGCCGGCTTCCCCTGGATAGGGGCGCCGGTGGTGGCCGGTACCCGGGATTCAGCACGCTCGCCCAGTCCGGCCATTGGGACCGGGCAACCGCGGGCGTGGTCCTGGGCCGGCTGGCGCGACCCGCCGACATCCGTTTCTTCACCCCGGCCGAAGAGGCCACTGCCAGGGCACTCTTTGACCAACTCCTTGACCAGCATGCCGAGCCCCGCGTCCCGGTCGTTAACTTCGTCGACGCGCGCCTGGCCGAGAACCAGACCGACGGCTGGCGCTTCGAGGACATGCCTGAAGACGGACAGGCCTGGCGGACATCGCTGTCGGCGCTGGACCGTGCGGCGGAAGAGGCGTTCAACCAGACGTTCGCCAGCTGCAACGACGACCGGCAGGCCGACCTGCTCCGGACCGTCAGGGACCTGGGCGCTTCGTCATGGCAGGGCCTGCCGGCCGGACGCGTGTGGGGGCTGTGGACCCGCTACGCGTGCACAGCCTTTTACTCACATCCGTGGGCGTGGGACGAGATCGGATTCGGGGGGCCCGCGTACCCCCGCGGGTATAAAAATGTGGGACTCAACCGGCTGGAACCGTTCGAAGTGGCCGATACCAGACCCACGGAGGACCCCGTGGCGCTGGACGGTGGAACCCGGAGGTGAGCCACGTGCGGAGCGTGCGGAGCCGTAATGAATCCGCGTGGCTGCTGCCGGCCGGCCCGGGCAGCAACCACCGGCTGCGCGATGACATGCGCGTGTTCGATGACCGTGACGAAGTGGACATCGTTATCGTGGGGTGCGGAGCGGGCGGCTCAACCATGCTGCAACGGCTGGCCCGCGCGGGATGGCGGGCGGTCGCCCTCGATGCTGGCCCGTTCTGGGACCCTGAGCGTGACTGGGTGAGTGACGAGGCCGGCTCGCATCAACTGTATTGGACCGATCCGCGCGTGATCGGCGGTGATGACCCCGTGCCCCTCGGATCGAACAACTCAGGCCGCGGGGTGGGTGGCTCCATGGTGCACTACGCCGGATACACGCCCCGGTTCCACCCCAGCGACTTCCGCACCTTCACCACGGACGGCGTCGGCGCCGACTGGCCCCTGGACTACGCGGATCTGCGTCCCTTTTATGAGGACATCGAAGGGGAACTCCCGGTGGCCGGAGAACCCTGGCCGTGGGGCGATCCGCACCGGTATCCGCACCGGCCTCACCCCGTCTCGGGCAACGGAGAGCTCTTCCTCCGCGGTGCACGCGCCTGCGGGATCACGGCCAAGGTCGGTCCGGTCGCGATCGCCAACGGCCGCTTCGGCAACCGGCCACACTGCATTTACCGGGGCTTTTGCCTTCAAGGCTGCAAGGTGAACGCGAAGGCCTCGCCCCTGATAACCCACATTCCGGACGCACTCGCCCACGGCGCCGAAGTGCGGGCCGATTCGATGGTGACCCGCATCGGCTTCGACGAAGGGACCGGCAGGGCCACCGGTGTCCACTACACCCGGCACGGGCGGGAACGGTTCCAGCGGGCGCGGATGGTGGCCGTCGCCGGATATTCGATCGAAACACCGCGTCTCCTGCTGAATTCGACCTCAGCGAGATTCCCGCAGGGTATGTGCAACGACTTCGACCAGGTCGGCCGGTACGTGATGGTCCAGGGCGCGCCGCAAACGGCGGGCCGGTTCGACGCGGAGGTACGCATGTGGAAGGCTCCGCCGCCGGAAGTCAGCACTGAGGACTTCTATGAAACGGACCCCACCAAGCCCTACAAGCGCGGATTCTCCATTCAGACCGTTTCGCCGCTGCCCATCACCTGGGCCGAGCACGTCTCCGCCCAGGGACATTGGGGAGCGGACTTGCGCCGCTACATGAGCGACTTTCCGCATTGGGCCTGCCTGGGCGCGCTGTGCGAATTTCTTCCGCTGGAAGGAAACCGTGTCACCTTGGCGGAGGAAAAAGACCGGACCGGGCTGCCGGTTGCCGAGTTCAGCTACAGCCAATGCGAGAACGACCGGCAACTGATGGGCGCCGCGCAGGATGTCATGGAGAAGATCCTGAAAGCTGCAGGCGCGGACGAAGTCATGACCATCAAACGCTTCGCCCATCTGGTGGGCGGGGCGCGGATGGCTGCCGACGAACGCCATGGCGTGGTCGACCAGATGTGCCGCAGCTTCGCCGTTCCGAACCTGTTCATCACCGACGGCAGCGTGTTGCCGACACAGGGAAGCGCGAACCCGGCGCTGACGATCATGGCGGTGGCGGCCCGCGCCGCCGAAAGACTGAGCACTGGAAGGGAAACTGATCATGGCATCACAGACAGTTGCTGATTATTTGCTGGCCCGGCTCCGCGAATGGGGCGTGGACAAAGTTTTTGCTTTTCCGGGGGACGGCATCAACGGGTTGCTCGCTGCCTTCGGGAAAGCCGGCAACGAACCGAAATTCATTCAGGCCCGACACGAAGAAATGAGTGCCTTCGAAGCCGTCGGCTATGCCAAGTTCTCCGGCAAGGTCGGGGTCTGCATGGCCACCTCCGGCCCGGGCGCGATCCACCTGCTCAACGGGCTGTACGACGCGAAACTGGACCACGTGCCGGTGGTGGCGATCGTCGGCCAGACAGCCCGCAGCGCGATGGGAGGCTCCTACCAGCAAGAAGTGGATCTGCTGAGCCTCTTCAAGGACGTGGCCTCCGAGTACCTCCAGATGGTCACGGTCCCCGAGCAGCTCCCCAACGTCCTGGACCGGGCCGTACGGATAGCCCTGGCAAGGAAGGCCCCGACGGCGGTCATCATCCCGTCCGATGTCCAGGAATTGGAGTACACGCCACCGACGCACGCCTTCAAGATGGTTCCTTCCAGCCTCGGCATCCGTTGGCCTGAAATCCAGCCCAACGACGACGCGATTCGCGGCGCGGCCCAGCTGCTCAACGAGGGAAGCAAAGTGGCCATGCTCATTGGCCGGGGGGCCCGTGGCGCGGCCGCGGAGGTCCGCCAGGTCGCGGAATTGCTGGGCGCAGGCGTTGCCAAGGCGCTGCTCGGCAAGGACTCCCTGCCCGACGATCTTCCCTATGTGACCGGATCAATCGGCCTTCTCGGAACCCGCCCCAGCTACGAAATGATGCGCGACTGCGACACCCTGCTGACCATCGGATCAAGCTTCCCCTACACCCAGTTCATGCCGGAAGAAGGGCAGGCGCGCGGTGTCCAGATCGACATCGACCCAGGCATGATCGGACTGCGGTACCCCTACGAATTCAACATCGTCGCCGATTCCGCCACCGCCCTGCGGGCATTGATTCCGCATCTGCAGCGGAAACAGAACCAGTCCTGGCGCGCAGACCTGGAAACGAAAATCACCCGGTGGTGGGAGACCATGCGCGCCGAGGCCATGGTCGAAGCCAGCCCCATCAACCCCATGCGGCTCTTCTCCGAGCTCTCCGACCGGCTGCCTGACGACGCAATCCTCACAGCAGACTCCGGATCCGCGGCCAACTGGTACGCCCGGCAACTGAAGTTTCATGGCCACATCCGCGGCTCCTTGTCCGGCAACCTGGCCACCATGGGACCGGCGGTGCCCTACGCCATTGGAGCAAAATTCGCCCACCCCGCACGTCCTGTGATCGCCTTCGCCGGGGACGGTGCCATGCAGATGAACGGCATGGCCGAGCTCATCACCATCCAGCGCTACTGGCGCGAGTGGACTGATCCCAGGCTCATCGTTGCGATCCTGCACAACGATGACCTGAACCAGGTGACCTGGGAAATGCGGGCCATGGGAGGGGCCCCGGCGTTCCGTGAATCCCAAGCCCTTCCCGACGTCGACTACGCGGCTTTCACGTCCAGCCTCGGGCTGCAGGGCATCAGCGTGGGGTCCCCCGACGAACTCGGGGACGCATGGGAGAAGGCACTCGCAGCGGACCGGCCGACCGTTCTGGATGTGCGCACAGACCCGGACATCCCGCCAATCCCGCCCCACGCCACCCTGGAACAGGCACTCAACAGCGCAAAAGCGGTCATGAAGGGCGACGACAGCGGCTGGGGCATCATCAAAGAAGGCGTCAAAGCCAAGGCCCAGGAGTTCCTCCCGCACAAGAAGGATTGACCGTCATGATCGATTCAAGCCTTCAGCTGGGACGTCTTGACGTCTCGGCCTACACGGTGCCGACCAGCGCGCCGGAGGGCGACGGAACCTTGGCGTGGGACGCCACCACCATCGTCCTGGTCCAGGCCGTGGCCGGCAGCTGGACCGGCATCGGCTGGACCTTCGCGCCGGGGGCCTGCGCGGCGCTGATCAAGGAGACCCTGGAACCGGCCGTTACCGGGCTCAACCCTTTCGACGTTCCTGCAGCGGCCGAAGCCATGGCCCGGGCGGTGCGCAACACTCCACGCCCCGGACTGGCCGGCTACGCGATCTCCGCCGTCGACTGCGCGCTCTGGGACCTCAAGGCACGGATCCTCGGCCTTCCCCTGCACCGGCTCCTCGGGGCGGCGCGGGCGGAGGTGGAGATTTACGGCAGCGGCGGGTTCACCACCTATTCAGAGGCCCAGCTCCGACGCCAGCTGGAGGGCTGGACCGGCCAGCAACAGATCCCGCGGGTCAAGATCAAAATCGGCGAGGACCGCGGCGCGAACACGGCCCGCGACCTCCTCCGGATCCGTCAGGCACGGGACACCATCGGGCCGCACGTCCAGCTGTTCGTCGACGCCAACGGCGCTTACACCGCCAAGCAAGCCGTTCGGGTTTTCGACGCCGCGGCAGAGCAGGATCTGACGTGGTTCGAAGAACCGGTATCCAGCGATCACCTTGAGGGGCTTCGCCAGGTCCGGCAGTCTGTCACGGCGGATGTCGCAGCCGGCGAATACGGTACGACCCTGTTCTATTTCCAGCAGATGTGCGGCGCCGGCGCCGTTGACTGCCTTCAAGTGGATGTGAGCCGCTGCGGGGGAATCACGGAGTGGTTCCGGGCCGCCGCGGTAGCCGCGGCCCACGGCCTGGAAGTCTCCGGGCACTGTGCACCGAACCTGACCGTGCCCGCGGCTGCAAGCACCCGCAATTTCCGTCACCTGGAGTGGTTCCACGACCACGTCCGGATCGAGGAGATGTTCTTCGACGGGACGCCCGATCCACAAGGAGGCAGCGTTCGGCCCAGCGACGACCGGCCCGGCAACGGACTCATTTTCCGGGCCCTGGACGCCGAACCATACCGAATCTAGGCCGTGGAGCAGAAGGAGCCAGCTTGAAACACTCAGCTTTTCAGGGACGCAGGCACGCCGGTACGGGCCTGGCGGACACCTGATGACACCAGCCCAGCCCGATGGCGGGGAAGTCTTCTTCCCGCCCCAGGTTCTGCGCGACTATGCCCTGCTGGCGGACGGTGAACGGGGCGCGGTGATCGGCCCGCGCGGTGACGTTGTCTGGCTGTGTGCCCCGCAATGGGATGACCCCGCCGTGTTCTCGTCCCTGGTGGGCGGCGCCGGGGCATTTTCCGTGACACCCCTGAACCCGCGCTATGTGTGGGGAGGGCACTACGACGACGGCACACTGATCTGGAACAGTCGCTGGGTCACCACGGACGGCATCGTCGAATGCCGCGAGGCCCTCGCGATGCCGGGGGACCCCGCCCTGGCGGTGCTGATGCGTCATATCCGGGTTGTATCGGGCACCGCGCCGGTCCGGGTCCTCCTGCACCCCCGGCCGGGCTTCGGCCGGTGCCGGGTGGACCTTTCCAACGGCGGGGACGGTGTGTGGTCCGGTGAGGGCGGCGGACTGCACCTTCGCGTCAGCGGGATGGGCCGGGCAAACGCGAACGATGGCGTGCTGCAACAGGATGTGCAGCTTAGGCCCGGAGAGGAACACCACGTCGTGATGGAGCTTTCCGCCAGGCCGCTACCGACCCGGCCGCCCGTCCCTGCGGATCTCTGGACGGCCACCGGGCGCGCCTGGGCCACAACGGTACCTGCAATGAACGGGACTGTTGCCCCTGCCGACGCCCGCCGGGCTTACGCGGTCATGCGCGGGATGACCGGCGCAACCGGTGCCATGGCCGCAGCCGCCACCATGGGCCTGCCGGAGCGTGACGAGGCAAAACGCAACTACGACTACCGCTACGCCTGGATCCGGGATCAATGCATTGCCGGCCAGGCCGCCGGTGCCGGCGGAGCCACCGGCCTCCTCGACAGCTCGGTGCACTTCGTCAGCGAACGGTTGCTGGCGGACGGAACCAGCCTCAAACCCGCTTACACCGTCCGCGGCGGCAGGGTCCCGGACGAGCACACACTCGACCTTCCGGGTTACCCGGGCGGGACGGACAAGGTCGGCAACTGGGTAAACGGGCAATTCCAGCTGGACAGTCTCGGCGAAGCCCTGCTGCTTTTCGCCACCGCCGCCCGCCATGACCACCTCGACAACAGGCACTGGCACGCAGTGGAGCAGGCGGTGGCGGCCATAGAGGAGAAGTGGGCCGAGCCGGATGCCGGCATCTGGGAACTCGAGAACGAACGGTGGACCCATTCACGGCTGATGTGCGTCGCCGGCCTCAAAGCCGTCTCCCGGTATGCCCCCGCCACCCAGGTCTCTGCCTGGGGACCACTGGCAGACAGGATTCTGGCACATACAGCCGACACCTGCACGCACCCCAGCGGCAGATGGCAACGATCGGCCGACGACGAGAGGATCGACGCGGCACTGCTTCTTCCCGCCATCCGCGGAGCCGTCCCCACCGGCGACGGCCGCTCCCTCGCCACGGCAGCGGCCGTGAGGAAAGAACTCCTCGATGATGGATACGTTTACAGGTTCAGGCACGGGCCAGGCCCCCTGGCGGACGCCGAAGGCGCCTTCCTCCTGTGCGGCTTCTTCTTGGCCCTGACCGAACATGAGCAGGGCAACACCACAGACGCATTCAGACTCTTTGAACGCAACCGGGCCGCCTGCGGTTCCCCGGGACTGTTCACCGAAGAATACGACGTCGAACAGCGCCAGCTGCGCGGCAACTTCCCCCAGGCGTTCGTCCACGCCGCCATGCTCGAAACAGCTCACCGCCTCGCCCGGCCGGCGGCACCATGACGACAGTTAACACACCCTCTTGCAGGAGGACACCGCCACTGGGGAGTGTCCGTTTAACGGTGGATTCACCGTTGGCATTTAGTTGATTCTTCCGTCGAAGCTGATGGCGAAGGCATTCAGGGCCGGCTTCCACCGTGAGGCCCATCGTGCCCTGCCTTTGCCGGTCGGGTCCAGTGCCCGGGTCGCCAGGTACAGGCATTTCAGGGCCGCCTGCTCGGTGGGGAAATGGCCCTTGGCCCGGACCGCGCGCCGGTAGCGGGCATTGAGGGATTCGATGGCGTTGGTGCTGCAGATGACCCGCCGGATTTCGACGTCGTAGTCCAGGAACGGCACGAACTCGCTCCAGGCGTTCTCCCACAGCCGGGTCACCGCCGGGTACTGCCGGCCCCACTTGGTCGAAAACTCTACGAACCTTTCCTTGGCCGCGGCCTCGGACGGTGCCGTGTAGACCGGGCGCAGATCACGGGACATCTCGTCCCAGTACTGCCGGGCCGCATACCGGAAGGTGTTCCGGATCAGATGCACGATGCAGGTCTGGACGACGGCGAGTTCCCACACGGTGTTGATGGCCTCCGGCAGGCCTTTGAGTCCGTCGCAGACCGTGATGCAGACGTCCTCCACGCCGCGGTTCTTGATCTCGGTCAGCACCGAGAGCCAGAACTTTGCGCCTTCGCCGCCGTCCCCGGCCCATAGCCCGAGGATGTCGCGTTCACCGTTGACGCTGACACCGATAGCGACATAGACCGGCCGGTTCGTGACCTGCCCGTCACGAATCTTGACGTGGATAGCGTCGATGAACACCACCGGGTAGACGCGGTCCAGCGGCCTGTTCTGCCACTCGGTCATCTCGCCGATGACCTTCTCGGTGATCCTCGAGATCGTGTCCTTCGAGACCCTGGCGCCGAACACCTCGGCGAAGTGGGCTGCGATTTCTCCGGTCGTGAGCCCTTTCGCGCTCAGCGACAACACGATCTCGTCGACTCCCGTCAGCCGGCGCTGGCGTTTCTTCACGGTCTGCGGATCGAACGTCGCACCGGTGTCCCGCGGCACGTCGATCTCCACCGGCCCGATCTCCGTCATGACGGTCTTGGTGCGGGTGCCGTTGCGGGAGTTCCCGCTCCCGCGCCCGGACACGTCGTGTTTTTCGTATCCGAGGTGTTCGTCCATCTCCGCTTCCAGAGCGGTCTCCAGGACGTTTTTCGTCAGCCGGTTCAACAGCCCGTCCGGGCCGACGAGATCGATACCCTGCTCTTTGGCCTGGGCCAGGAGCTGCTGCGCTAACTCTTGCTGATCCAATTCAGTCGCCATGGGATCCATGGTTCCGCTCATGATCAGTCCTCCCCGCCAGGCATCGCCCGGTGTGTCTGGCCAACCCTGAATCCACCGTTATTCAGACACTCCCCGCCACTGACCATACGGAGGCCGAGATATTTCGACGAAAACTGAGACCAGCCGCAAGTCACCTTGCGGAAAATTGGCTGGCGGGGAGCAGTTGTTCGTTGTGAACCGGTGTGTGTGACATATAGGGGCAGGGCGCTTCGATCGTGGAACGGCTGTCGTTCGTGTCCGGCCCTTTGCTGCCCGGCGGCCTACTGGCCAAGCAGGGAGACGGCGTGGGCGATGACGAGTGCGAGCAGCACGAATCCTCC
Source organism: Arthrobacter sp. 05T420 (assembly GCF_056396305.1). Taxonomy (NCBI): domain Bacteria; kingdom Bacillati; phylum Actinomycetota; class Actinomycetes; order Micrococcales; family Micrococcaceae; genus Arthrobacter; species Arthrobacter sp. 05T420. Next base: position 146,732 of record NZ_JBFTLG010000007.1, read on the forward strand.
GAAGGCCTCCAGTCCCATCAGGGATTTTGCCCGGGCCGAAAGGGGCATCGTGTCTGTGGGGCTGAATGCCATCGAGTTGGAAAGGGAGAAGTAGACGTAGTCGACAAATGAAGCCGTCCAGTCCGTCTTCACGGAGGACCGGGCGGCAACTTCCTGCACTGCGTCGTGGTCTTCGTCCTGGGGGAACCGGAAGTCTGCCCGGGGCAGCTCATGGCGCGTGGCGTGGCGCCGGGTGACCGGACCGCCCCGGTCCAGTTCCCAGTAGACCAAGGCGAACGCGATGACGTTTGTCACCCATACCTGAAGGGCCGCGAGCAGCAGCGTTGGCCCGTTGCTGTTTCCGGAGTTCGTGAGGAGAATGACCAGTTGGACGAGTGCTGCCTCGTTGGCCACGACAAGCAACAACGCCTGGCCGACGGAAAGATGCCTTGACCAGCGGGTTTCGCGGACCAACCTGCGTGGATTCAGGATAATGAGCGGAATCAGCAGGGCCAGGCCGACGACAACAACGGAGTAGCGTACCGCCGGAAGGAACGTCGTGGGCAGCGTGGCGTATAGCGCCAGTGCGATGAGAAGGCCGATGACGGCAGGCCAACGGTGTTCCGCCCGGGCCTGCCGTTCATTGTGGGTGGTCATGGTCAGGAGTGTAGGTCCTGGGCCGGGACGGGAGCCGCAGAGTCGACTTTTGGTCCGCCCGGCGTGGCGCCGTTCGGTTCGAACGGTACACGCATGCTCGACCCTAGGCGGTACGGTTCAGGCCAAGAGGGGGCATGGTCCTGCCGGCACTTCACCACTGGGCCAAGCAATGTGATCTGCGACACAAGGGTGCGCGACCTGAATCACAACAAATTCAGATAATTTCCTTGCGCATTCAGGAGTAGCCTGTTATACGTCACCAGCAATGGTGCTGGTGTTGACCAAGGAGTCGTGCCATGAGTGTCGAATCAAGCTCCGCGGCGGGGACCGTCCCGGCGGGAGGTGGTCGCAGGGCTGAAAATCCCGTACCAGCCCAAGACGCAGTTGTTTCTCCACAGGGGAGCACCAGCCCACCCTTTGCCGATCCGGCAGCTTTGGGTCTGGGCGCTTTCGCAATGACCACGTTTGTCCTCAGTGTCATCAATGCCGGCCTGATCCCCAAAGCAGTCGAACCCGTTGTCCTGGGACTGGCACTGTTCTACGGCGGCATGGCGCAGTTCGCCGCCGGAATCTGGGAATTTGCCAACCGCAACGTTTTCGGCGCGACGGCGTTCTGCTCGTACGGAGCCTTCTGGCTGTCCTTCTGGTTCCTGAGCCAGTTCAGCGCGGGCAGTCTTCCGGCAGCGGACGCCGGCAAAGCTGTCGGCCTCTATCTTCTGGGCTGGGCAATCTTTACCGCCTATATGACCGTTTCAGCTTGGCGCGTCAGCATGGGTGTCTTTGCCGTTTTTGTCTTCTTGACCCTGACCTTCATTGCGCTGTTTCTCGGCGCCTTCTTCGGGGCAGCCGGGCTGTCGATGCTGGGCGGCTGGCTGGGCATCGTGACGGCGCTGATTGCCTGGTACTGCTCCCTCGCGGTGGTCGCGAACTCCACCTACAAGCGGACTGTGCTTCCGGTGGGACGACGGTGACAGGCCATGGCAGCAGACCCAACAGAATCGGATGAGACCCTCGCAAACCTGTTGCACGAGCAGCGGCGCTTTCCTCCGGACGCCGGCTTTGCGGCGCAGGCCAACGCTACATCGTCGGACTATGACGAAGCTGCCGGCGACAGGCTGGCGTTTTGGGCGCGGCAGGCGGAGCGGCTGGACTGGTCCCAAAAATGGAGTGAGGTCCTGGACTGGTCGAATCCGCCATTTGCCAAATGGTTCGTCGGGGGCAGGCTCAATGCCGCGTACAACTGCCTTGACCGGCATGTAGCTGCCGGCCGCGGGGACAAGGTCGCCTACTACTTTGAAGGAGAAGCCGGGGACACCCGTGCCATCACCTATGCTCAGCTCACCCACATGGTCTGCCAGGCGGCGAACACGCTGACCGATCTGGGCGTCAAGCCGGGAGACCGGGTTGCCATTTACATGCCGATGATCCCGGAAACCGTCGTGGCTATGCTGGCCTGCGCACGAATTGGAGCACCGCACACCGTCGTGTTCGGCGGGTTTTCCGCGGACGCGCTCCGGACGCGGATCCACGACTGCGACGCGCGGATCGTCATAACGACCGACGGCGCCTACCGCCGCGGCAAGGCCAATGGGTTGAAGCCCGCCGTCGACGAGGCCCTGCTGGACTGTCCGGACGTTCGCAACGTCCTGGTGGTCCGCCGCACAGCCCAGGAGGTCGACTGGACACCGGGCCGTGATATTTGGTGGCATGACTCGGTTGAGCTGGCTTCCGCCGATCACGACGCCGAGGCCTTCGACGCTGACCATCCCCTGTACGTGATGTACACCTCCGGCACCACGGGCAAGCCCAAGGGCATCCTGCACACCACTGGGGGCTACCTCACGGCGTGCGCCTACACCCACTGGGCGGTGTTCGACCTAAAGGCCGAGACCGATATTTTCTGGACAGCCGCGGACATCGGCTGGGTCACCGGGCACAGCTACATCGTGTACGGTCCCTTGGCCAACGGTGCCACCTCCGTGCTGTACGAGGGCACGCCGGATACCCCGCACCAGGGCCGCTGGTGGGAAATCATCGACAAGTACAAAGTCTCGATTCTCTACTGCGCCCCGACCGCCATCCGTACCTTCATGAAATGGGGCGCCCAGATACCGGCCAAGTACAGTCTCAGGAGTTTGCGCGTGATCGGAACCGTGGGCGAACCGATCAACCCGGCGGCCTACATCTGGTACCGCGAGAACATCGGGCACAACCACACGCCCGTGGTGGACACCTGGTGGCAGACCGAGACCGGAGCCATCATGATCAGTCCGCTCCCGGGAGTCACAGCGGGTAAACCGGGCGCCGCCATGAGGACGTTGCCCGGGGTCGTGGCCGACGTCGTCAATGACGCGGGCGCACCGGTTGCCAACGGCTCCGGCGGCTATCTGGTCCTCAGGGAACCCTGGCCATCCATGTTGCGCACCATCTGGGGTGACAACGACCGGTACGTGGAGACGTATTGGTCACGGTTCCCGGGGCTCTACTTTGCCGGGGACGGCGCGAAGAAGGACGAGGACGGGGATATTTGGCTTCTCGGCCGGGTGGACGACGTGATGAACGTGGCAGGACACCGGCTCTCGACGACGGAGATCGAATCGGCGCTCGTCGCCCATCCGAAGGTGGCCGAAGCCGCCGTCGTCGGCGCCCTCGACGACACCACCGGGCAGGCCATCGTCGCCTTCGTCATCCTGCGCAGCGATGCGGGCGACGGCGGACCGGAGGTCGTGCAGGAGCTGCGCGACCATGTAGCCAAGGAAATCGGCAAAATCGCCCGGCCCCGGCAGATCATGGTGGTCACCGAGCTGCCTAAAACCCGGTCCGGGAAGATCATGCGACGGCTCCTCAAAGACGTGGCGCAGGACAGGCCGATCGGGGATGTCACCACCCTGGCCGACTCCTCAGTGATGGATCTGATCAAAGCCGGCATGCCAGGCGGCGCCGCCGGCCCGCACTAATTGCCAGGTCGAGGCGTTCAGCCGGGGCCTTCAACGGGAGAGATGACATGGATGACTTCCTCGCTTACCTGGATACTTCGGAGGTCCGCTCCGGCAAACTTGAGGAACTGGTAGTGGCCGGAGGCGACGGAATTCCTTCACATGTCGGTCGGGATCGGTCCCAGGACGATGGTGTGGGCGGTGTGGTCGCGTTTGGTGGCCAGGTAGCGGGCATTTGCGGAGGAGAGGTGGACCCGGGTGGGCACGCGTTCGGCCACAGCGACGCCGTTGGCCTCGAGCTGGAGGGCCTTGTCGGGGTTGTTGCTCAGCAGCCGGATCCGGTGCGCTCCGACGGCGAGCAGCATCTGGGCCGCTGCACGATAGTCCCGCTCGTCCTCACCGTGGCCGAGGGCGACGTTCGCGGCGTAGGTGTCGAGCCCGCGGTCCTGAAGGGAGTAGGCGTCGAGCTTCTCGTAGAGTCCGATGCCCCGGCCTTCCTGCCTCAGATACAGCAGGAAGCCGCCCTCACCGGCGATCCGCTCGGCCGCCTCGCGGAGCTGTGGGCCGCAGTCGCACCTCTGCGATCCCAGGACGTCCCCGGTGAGGCATTCGCTGTGAGGGCGCACCAAGGGGGCGGCAGCCGCGGCGAGGGCGCCGTGCCAATCACCGAGCCCCAGCAGCAGGTGCTCCTTGCGGTCCACCAGATCCCGGAAAGTGAACGCATCTGCGGTCGTGGCGAAGCCGTCGGTGAACCTGAGAGGGATACGCACCCGGGTACGCACCAGGGCCCCAGGGGGAACCGAGCGCTCCCGTCCGGCGGATCCAAACGAGGCTGAGTCGGCGGACGCCGTGCCGACACCGTCCATTCCAGCCCCCGGTCCTGTTGCAGTGAGTCGTTCCGTGGACATTGAGCCCCTCCTTCTGGGATTTGGAATCGCGGCGTCTGGTTTTTGGCGATGACCTTTCCGTCGTGAATTCGATTGCGCTCCTGGTCCGCGCACATCGTCGCGAGGTGGCGCGGCCTCAGGCCTGGACCGACGTCCGCAGGCCCTCACGCTCCCCGGAGCGCTGCGGGTTGAGGCGTGCGTAGTGCCGGCCCTATCGTCGGCGGACCTCGATTTGACCGTCGTTGAGCCGCGTTTCGTATGCGGGCTGCGGGTGGCTGGCTGGCCCGCGCACGACGCTCCCGTCGTTGAGGCGAAAGGTGCTTCCGTGCCAGGGGCAGGTGACACAGCCGTCGGCGATTTTCCCTTCATCCAGTGGGCCGCCCATGTGGCTGCACATGCTGTCCAGGGCGTGAATCTGGGTGCCTGCGCGGTGCAGCAGCAGGGAGACGCCGGCAATGTCCACCTTGCGCTGGTCGCCGTCGGGCAAGTCATTCTCACTGAGCGCAGGTGTCCACTTCGTAGGGCCGTTCCTGTCTGCGGTCTTGTTGACGTTCACGGCGCTGGCATAGGTGAGATGTCCGCCGAGGAAACCGCCGAACATCAGGATCCCGAACCCAGCCATGCCCAGTGACTTTCCGACACCGCGGTGTCCGCGCGCGCGGGCCACAGCGGAGATTGTGTAGAGGCAGAGGGCTGTGCTGTTTGCGACCGCGTGAACTAGCCCTGTTCTCCTTGCCTTCCCCTGGGTGTCCGACCAGTCGTTGAGCCCGGCTGCCGCAGTGGGAACAGCAGCGGCAATGCCCGCGCACACCAGGATGTCGGCGGCGGGGGCGGAATCCACGCCCCCTATCGTGTCAAGGAGCATTGCCATGGTCCACGCTCCGATGGGCAGATCCGTGAGGACCGGATGCAGCGGATGGCCCAGGGCGGTGCCGCTGACGATGTTTCGAACAGTGCGCGCCCGCACTGCCCGCCCGACCGCGGCGGCAACGGCTGAAGCCACCCCGTCAAGCCGCTCGGAATGTTCTATGGCGGCGACCACGGAATTCAGCGGGTTCACGGCAGCTCCTCTGTCTCGTCAGTTCTTGAATCTGGAGTGTTCAGGACTGTGTCTACAACCGGTCTTCACTGAAGCGGCGGAAGTCCGGGTGGCGAATGGTCAAAGCTTTCCACCGAAACGGCCGTCGTGACAAGGTGTCCGAGCCGCCGGGGCGTGAATGAGCGGCGTACGTGAGCCGCGTGGATACGTCTTCGATCCTCACGAAGCGCCGACGTCATGGCCCGCCCCAGCCGGACGCCCGCCTGGCGGAGTCAGATACCCGAACTCAGGTCCAGAGTCGGTCCCGAGGCGAGGAAGGAGTCACTGGAGACCGCAACTCTCATGCCGGTGCTGAGAGTTTCTCCCAGTAGCCGCGGAGCTCGGCGTCGTCAGAGCGGCCAGGGTATTGTTCTGGGCGGTGAGGTCTTGGTCGTTGGTGGATACGCGCGCATATCCGATCAGCAGTCCGGTCATGGTCGTGCCCGTACCGTTTATCCCCAGCCACCGGGCATTTTCTCGGGCGGGTCCTATGCCGACCTCAGGATTTGCCGGTGTTCGCGGGCGGGACCTTGGTCTGGGGGCCTGACAGGTGCGGGACACCCTCGCGGGGGACGTTTCCCCGCGGGCTTGTAGACCCTATCGCCACCTACATCGAAGCCGCAGGTGCGGCGTTGCCGCGCCGCACTGTCGATACCGCTGTTTTACCTCCCGCACCGGTGCGCTTCCGGCCTTTTGAGCAACGTGCTTACGCGTCGAAGTGCGTCCGGACTCTCGGGTCCTGGGATAGTGAAGCGACGACCGAGGCGGCGATGTCCAGGAGTTTGACGTTTCGCGTGTTGGAAGCGTTTTTCAGGATCTTGATGGCGGTCTCCTGGCTGCAGCGGTTCTGCGCCATGATGGCGCCGGTCGCCAGGTCGATAATGGTCCGGGATTCGATGGCTGCAGTGGGGGGATTGGTTTACGCGCCCAAAGACTTTCAGGCTGTTCTCAGGCCGAGGGGGGAGATTAGTATCTGGACGCTGTAGATCTGGCCCTCTGGCGTCGTTGCAGGCCCCGGCCGCACGTCCAACCTCAACCCACGTGCGGCCGGCTCTCAAAATCGTAGACCTGACCCCGCCGTCGCCCCATCAGCGTCTCGCTCCATGGTGAGCCGCGGTCAAACCCGCCGCCGACGGCCGGTCGCCGACGCTTCCTCTTCCCGCCGTGCAGCCCAATGTTTTTGTGCAGCCCGAGGCAAGCCAGTGGCATTCTGTGGTGTGTCGTGCCTCCACGGCGGCGGCGTCACCACGCTGAGGCTCCGTCCGGATTCATCGAGGATATGGCCAAGTCGCGTGTACGCCCGGACCACAGCCTGACGTGAGATGACTATGCTGCCGGGCGCGCGCTCGGCCAGTTCCCGTTCAAACGCCGGCGCCTCCAAGTAGTCGCGGACCCACAGCGTGACCTCCAGGTTCTGTGCGCCGAGAACCTGGGCGCTCAGCCGGCAATTTGTTTGGGCGGCGAAGTAACGGCCGGCATCGTCAACGTATTGCGCCGGGACATTGAGCATCAACGTCACCTCCCGGAGGCCCCGGTTCGCTGCGGAGGACGCGTCGCACCTCAGCGTGATGTAACCGGAAGCGAGAAACCGTTCCACCCGGCGTCGGGCGGTTTGCGATGAGACGCCGCAGGTAGCGCCCGCAACCAAGTCGTCGTACATGTTCCGGACCTAACCAACGAGCACCGCTGGGCCGCCTACACGGCGCCCGCGCTGGAGGCGGGTGTGGGATCCGGCCTGTCTGTACCACTGGTCCTTGAGGGAGAAGCAGAAGCGGGCCTGAACCTGTATTCCACCCGGTCCCATGGCTTCACCGATGAGGATATCGACACGGTCGAAGCGTACTCATACCACGCGTCCAAAGCACTCCGCCTCGCGGTCCGGATCAGCCAACTGGCCGAGGCGAAAACAAACCCCACCGCTGCCATAGAATCCCGGACGATCATCGACCTGGCAACCGGCGCCATCATGGCGCAAAACCGCTGCAGTCAGGACACGGCCATAAAAATCCTAAAAATTGCTTCCAGCACCAGATACGTCAAACTCCGGGACATCGCCGCATCAGTGGTCGCCTCTCTTTCACAAGACCCGACAGTCCGGCCGTACTGCGACGCCTGCCTGCTGGGCCTGCACGGTAGCGACGTGGGCAGATCCACTTCACCCTATTCACCGACGAAACGGAGTAACGTTGAAGTGAGTCCGGGCGGCTGGATCCCCCAATACAGTCGTCCGGTAACTCATGTTCCCAGAGTCATCGAACCTGGAAATTCCGGGCGGTCCGCCGCTGGGCCAACCACTGCAGTCACGCTCCAGCGGGGGGCCATCCGGCGCGACACCCTCGAACGATCACGAAAGCCGCGTCGCCAGGAACACCGAAGTTCCGGGCCGGCTTTTTAGCGGCGTGCGTATTGGGAAGCCTTCGCGCAAGGCTGTGCCGAGGCACCACAGAAAGTGGCCTAGCGTCGTTTTGATCAGGAACCGGTATCGAAAAATCCGAACCTCAATCGTGCAGTGGAGATCCGACGACTTCGAAACCCTGGCTGCTCATCGATCCCGACAGCAGCGGCATCGCTTCGGCAATGCTGCTCCGGACCGAGTCTAGTTCCAGGGAGGCCCTGTGGGCGCTCTCGGATATCCACAACTCGGCAACGAACACCGTGTCGGGTTGGTCGTCGTTTACCCCTACTTCGTAGAGGAGGCAACCCAGTTCCGCAAGCCCGTCGGCTCGCCTGGTGAGGAGTTCTATGAGGCCATCGCGCGCGCCCGGCTTGGTGCCGAGAGTCGCCAAACGTGCGTGTGTCATGAGTCCATACTCATCGAAGGCTGCAGATATGGCCTGCTGCGCCCCTCCCGCAGCGCCCGGAATGCGTCGGATCGAGGCTTAGCCCAGCAGGGGGACGGCATGGGCGATCACGAGGGCCAGGAGAACGAAGCCTCCGGCGGCTTCGAGTCCCATCATCATTTTGGTCCGCGGCGACGGGGGCATGGTGTCGGTGGGGCTGAAGGCCATGGAGTTGGACAGGGAGAAGTAGGTGTAATCCACGAAAGAAGCGACCCAGCGGACCGTGTCGCAACTTCCGTGACGGCGTCGTGGTCTTCGTCTTGGGGGAACCGGAAGTCCGCGGCCGGGAGGTTGCCCCGGTGGGTATTGCGCCGTGCGACCGGTCCGCCGCGGTCCATTTCCCAGAAACCAAGGCGAACGCAATGATGTTCGTTACCCAGATCTGCAGTGCTGCCAGAAGGAGCGTGCGCCGCCCGTCGCCGCTGCCGGAGTCGGTCAGAAGAATGATGAGCTGCACCAGGGCGACGCCGTTGGCGGCGACGAGGAGGAGTGCCTGGCTCGTCGCTAATCGTTTGGACCAGCGTGTCTCTTTGTGCAGGCGGCGGGGGTTGAGGATCAGCGGGGGATCAGCATCAGGAGTCCGATTCCCACCACCGTGTAGCGGATGGCCGGCAGGAAGGCGCTGGGAAGGGCGGCATAGAGGCCCAGCGCGATGAGCAGCCCGATTACGGCCGGCCAGCGGTGTTCGGCGCTGTCCTTCAGATTTGCGATCTCAGACATTCACCGAGTCTAGGCAAAGCTGCGGTCCATCCCGGTCCGGGCGCGCACTGAGCCGACAGCAGATGGCCGCCTGGCGCGAGGGAACGTCGGGTCAGGCGGCCCAACTCGGTTGCGAGAAGCCCACCCAAGACACTCCCGCCGAACTCAGATGGTGGTTTCCGCCGCGCTCCAACCTGTGACGGCCTCTGCTGGCGCGGCCAGCTAGAGGTTCCAATGGTGTCCGACGCAGGCTCGGTCCAAATCGGGCACTGACTGTGTCTGCGACATTTCTTGGTTGTTGTCCACGATGGACGAGTTCTTGTTCGGGTTGCTCGCCAGCGCCGGAATCTGCGATGCCGTCGCGGGTCTTGATGGACCGCGGTCGGGTTTCGTTGGCCGCTACCCACGGATCCGTTTATCCACCGCCTCTGCTGCTTACAGGGAGGGGATGTTACGGTGAGTTTTCCGTTCGGGGACGGCATGAACTTCAGCATTCACCCGAACCGGCCCGACATCCGGCACTGAAGAACAGGACGCGCAAATGATTGACTTTCTGAGCTCGGCCGACGGCACGAAAATCGCCTTCGAACGGACAGGTGAAGGACCACCTCTGATCATTATCGGCGGTGCATTGAACAGCCGGCGTTCGGCCGACGGGCTGGTGCCTTGGCTGGCCCCGCACTTCACCGTGTACGCCTATGACCGTCGGGGGAGAGGCGAGAGCTCCGACACCCTTCCCTACAGTCCCGGCCGTGAACTAGAGGATTTGGAAGCGCTGATAGCCGCGGCGGGCGGTTCGGCCTACGCTTACGGCCATTCCTCGGGTGCCATCCTGATTCTTGAAGCAGCGGCTGCCGGAGCGGGCATCTCCAAATTGGCGGCCTACGAGCCGCCATATCTGACCGGGCATGCCCCCGAAGAACCTTGGGAAAATTTCAGGGACCGGGTCCAGGAGGCACTGAACGGGGGAGACCGGGAAGCCGCCGTGGAACTGTTCATCCGCCATACCGGCTCTGACTTCGACGAAGGAATCAAAACCATGCCGTGGTGGCCCGCGCTCCTCAGCGTTGCCCAGACCCTGCCGTATGACCTCACCCTCACGGCCGACGGCAGCGTCCCGGAGAGGCTGTCGAATATTCAGGTTCCCACGCTCGGGATCTACGGTGGTGCGAGCCCTTCCTGGGCCGGGAATGCCATCAATGCCGTCGCCGCAGCCGTTCCTGGCATGAAAAAAGAAAAGCTGGAAGGCCAGGACCACGCAGTCGCCAGCGATGCTGTCGCACCGGTCCTGATCAAGTTCTTCAACGGCGCCCCAGCCTAGGCTGCCATCGACCCCAATACGGCGGGAACTTGGAAAACGACGTTGAGGCTAACCCACTCGGCCGATGGTGAGAACCCCGAGCCTATGTAGAGCCTATGTTCCCGCCGGGCGCGCGACGATACTGGACATCGTCCCTCGTGGCGACGTGATCTCATCCCGGACGGGAAGCCGTTCGCGGTCTGGGACATCCGCGCCGCCTTGAGTTCGTGCTGAGCCCTGGCGTTGAATGCGTGGGGATGGCCCCGGAAAAGAATTTCCCACCAGATGTCCTTTTGGCGGCTCCCCGGTCGTCGTGCTGATGTAACTAACGAAAGAAGGAGACGTCGTGGAGTACATGCTTTTCATCTGTAGCGATCCCACAGCGCCGGAATATGTGGCCGCCGAGGACAACATTGTCGAATGGGGGGCCGAGATGGAGGCGCGGGGCGTCGCCCGTCACGGTGACAGGTTGCGTCCTGTCGAGGACGCAACCACGGTAGTGGTGCGCGGGGGCGAAGTGGTGGTCTCGGATGGGCCGTTCGCGGAGACGAAGGAATGGATCGCGGGCTATGACATCATCGCTTGTGCCGATCTTGATGAGGCTATCGAGGTGGCGTCCAAGCACCCCATGGCCCGGTTCGGCAAGATCGAGATCAGGCCCGTGTGGCCGCTCGGGGAATAGTGATTCGCCCCGAGGCCGGCATTGATGATCAGGGTAGGGAAGACGCGCCGGAGCTGACGGACGTGCGGGCCGTCGTGGAGGCCGCGTCCGTCGGTGAGGCAGCACGAATCACCGCAACCCTCATCCGCGTGACGGGCGACTGGGGCCTGGCCGAGGATTGTGTCCAGGATGCGTTCGCCAGGGCCCTCGTCGACTGGTCGGAGCACGGCGTTCCCAGGAATCCCGGGGCGTGGCTGACTACCGTGGCCAAGAACAAGGCAATCGACCGCATGCGGAGCGCCGCCAGCGAAAGGCGGGCGGTCCGTGAACTCGCCATTCTCACCGAGCTCGAAGGGCTCGAAGACAAGGCCGGCATAGGGACGGCGGCAGAGGATGACACGCTGCGGCTGATTCACACCTGCTGCCACCCGGCCCTCCCGCTTGAGGCCCGGGTGGCCCTGACCTTGCGCACAGTCGCGGGACTCGCGACCGGGGAGATCGCCCGCGCGTTCCTGGTCTCCGAAGCAACCATGGCCAAACGGCTCGTTCGGGCCCGGGCGAAGATACGCGATGCCGGGATCCCATACCGGGTGCCGCCGCCGCAGCTGATATCCGAACGCACCGCCGGAATCCTGGCCGTGCTGTATCTGATGTTCAACGAAGGGTACTCGGCCACCGGGGGCAACTTACTGATCCGCGAACCACTCGCCCGGGAAGCGATTCGCCTGACCCGGCTGCTGGTTGTGTTGCTCGACGGGTCCCCGCAGGAACCTGAGGCCCTGGGCCTCCTTGCGCTCATGCTGTTCCACCATGCCCGGCGGGGGACGCGGACGGACGCCGCAGGGGACTTGGTGACCCTTGAGGAGCAGAACCGCGGATTGTGGGACAAGGTTGCGGTCGCGGAGGCTGTGGCGCTGCTGGCGGCCGCGGAGCAAATGGGCGTTTCACGCCGTTCCCGAGCAGGTAGCTACCGTGTGCAGGCCGCCATTGCTGCCTGCCATATGATCGCCCCGGACTCTGGCAGCACGGACTTCGCCCGGGTGGCACAGCTGTATGACCGCCTGGCGCACATTGCACCGTCACCGGTCATCGAGCTCAACCGTGCCGTTGCCGTCGCGATGTCTCAGGGACCGGAAGCAGGACTTGACCTCATCGACGAGCTGGACCGGACACGGTCCCTCGAGGGGTACTACCTCCTGCCCGCGGCGAAGGCTGATCTCCTGCGCCGCCTTGGCAGAAAGTCAGAGGCCAGCTTCGAGTATGAGCGGGCCCGTGACCTCGCTCCCTCCGAGGCCGAGCGCCGCTACCTCTCCAAACGCCTGGCCGAGACAAGCGCCGGGTCCCCATCCCCACCCGATCCCCGCACCGCCGCGAAGGAGTACAAATGAAACACCTCATGCTGATCCCCAACGACGTTGACACCTGGAACGCACTCTCCCCGTCCGAAATCGAGGCGATCATGCAGGCACATACCTCGTTGCAGCAGGAACTCAGGGCATCCGGTGAGTTCGTGGAGGCACATCAGCTCGGTGAAGAGGCGAAGTTCGTAAGACGTGACGGCAGCACCTGCACCGTGACCGACGGTCCGTACCTTGAGACCAAGGAAATCGTGGCCGGCTACTACATCGTCGACTGTGTGGGCATGGCCCGCGCCGTGGAAATCGCCGGAAAATTCGGAGAGGCCAAGTTTTGGCCGATCGAAATACGCCGGATCGACCCCTGACCCGCACGGCCTTGAATAGTTGTGTGATCAGAGTTGCGCCGTACCGCCTCGTCACAACCGGGCAGAGGAAGCTGGAACAGGCTCACCCCAAGATCCAAGCGTCATTTGACGAAAATTAGGAGAGGTAAATGCGCGTACCAATGAAATTGGAACTGGTGCCGCTGCCGGTAGCAGACGTCGAGCGGAGTAAGACCTTCTACACGGACACCGTCGGCTTCACTTTGGATCATGACGTGCAGCCCGGGAACGGCATGCGGATCGTGCAGCTCACGCCACCCGGTTCAGCATGCTCCATAGTCATCGGCGCCGGAATGGCCAACAGCAGCCCAGACGACGGCACGGTCAAGGGCCTGCACCTAGTGGTCGAAAACATCGCTGCGGCGCGCGACCAACTCATCAAGCACGGGGCCGCCGTGACCGAAATAGAGGACATGGGAGGCGTCAAGTTCGCGTACTTCAGCGATCCCGACGGCAACTCGTGGGCGCTACAAGAAATCGGAAAGGGGTGACCCCGCCCGGGGTGCTCACCGACGCCGGCGGCCTCACACCAACCCTGGCGGACACCCTACCCACTCCGTCGAATCGGGCAGCGAATCGTGCGCCCACGGTACCTGCGCACGCTCCGCTGACCATGGGCCCCATCCGCATAGGTCGCGCCGCGACTCCTAGTCACTGAGATCGAAGTCGAGATCAAGTTCCTCCGGTGTCCTCAGCTGTCGTTGGGCGAAGTCGATCGCTAGCTGCAGGGCATCGCTCCGCGCGTTTTTCCATGGTCCGCTCAGACCGGCTCCATCTTTAAGGGAGGTGGAGCCGGTCTCTGGGGTGCGCTTCGTCATTCTGAGGGTGAAATGACGTTGTGGCGTGCCCCTGACTGGGCTGCTGTGCCACAACGCAACAGTAGGTTCTGAAGCTGCGCTTTTTCTTGCACTGTGGGAGCCCCGGATCGGGGAACGGCAATGTGGAGGTTCGGTGACGCGGGCGGTTACCGGGCGTTGAAGACGTCCGGGCCGAAGCTGTTCAGGCCCGGTGCCCCCGCGTATCCGAGCCGGGGTACTGAAAAGATGTCCTCGATGCTGGCGAGCAGGCTGTAGTGGTTGTACATCGTGTCCGACGTCGTCCCGCCCTTGGTGAACGGGGAGATCACCAGTGCGCCGACGCGGCCGCCCGCGGTGCCTCCGGTGACTCCCGACGGGCCGGAGGTCTTGGCTTCGGTTTCGTCGAAGGTGATGACCAGCACCCCGTCCTGTTTGTAGGCGGGGGAGTCCAGGATGGCGGGGATCTGCTGCTGCAGCCAGCTGTCGGCGCTTTCGAGGCCGCCCGGGCTGCCGTCGACGCAGGGGCTGTCGTGTCCGTCGTTGCACAGGTTGGGTGTGATGTAGGAAAGGTTCGGTGTCGTGTCCGTGGACTTCAGGTCATCAGCGAAGTGGGTGTAGTCCACCACGTTGTTCGGGCAGTCCGGAGACGATGTGATTTCGTCAAAATACACGAACGGGTTGTGGCGCGTTGCGTATTGGTCGCCCTCCTTCGCCTTGTGATGGTCGTCCGTGGAGCCGGGCTCGGGATGCTGGCAGGGCGTGCCCATGTCCTCCATGTAGCCTTTCCAGGTCTTGCCGGCGGAACTGAGCTGGCCTGCAAGGGTGGGAACCGAAGCGGGGTACACACAGCCGGTACCCTGCACCTGGCCCGCCTCGGATGTCCCGGTTTGTTGGAACTCGGCATATACAGGGCAATCGGCGCGCGTCATGGCGTTCGAGCCCTGCCCGGAAATCTGGGCCAGGTAGTCGGGGAGGGAGTTGTGGTCTGTCCCGTAGTACTGGGAGAGCAGCACGCCCTGTGCGCGCAGGGTCTTCGATAAGTAGGTGGCCGCCGACTCGGGGCCCCAGACGTCGTTGTAGTCGTGGTTCTCCAGGTTGATCACGAAGACGTGGCCGGGTTTCCCCGAGGCCTGTGTGGGTTGTGGGGAGGGGGTTGTCGTAGGAGTGCCGGGGGCGGCCGTTGTCTTGCCCTGGCCCGGCGATGGCCCGCCTCCTGGCGGGGTGGGCTCACAAGCCGTGGCCGCCACGGCGAGGATTGCAGCAAGAATCAGCGCCGCCGGTCGTGCCGCGCGGCTCCGGCCCAAGAATTTTGCGACATTCTGGCTCATCGGTTCCGGCTTTCTCTCTGGCCCGGCTCCCAATGGGCCAGGTGTCAAGTGGCGTCTACCGTTCCACACCAGAATCAACATTGTGTCTGTAGCCCCTGAGTAAGCCCTGTGAAGCCTCTCGGGCTCGGGACTCCACGGCTGGGCCCCCGCACGTTTTCCAGAGACAGGACGGCTATTTCTGGCCCCACTTGGTGACCCGCCGGGCACTTGCGACGGTTACCTGTGACCGCCTTCAGCGTTGGATTCACCAGTGGATGGATGCGGCGGAAGGCCGGTCCGGATGGAATCGAAGGCGGCTTAAGTACCTTGACTGGTACGTAACCGACTTGGTACAAAAGGGTCATGGAAGCCGCTCTAAAGGCCCTCGCGGATGATAGCCGACGGAGAATGCTGGAGGCCCTTGCTGACGGCCCGGCAACCGCGGGTGAACTGGCAGCGCTCCTGCCGATTGCACGCCCGGGTGTCTCGCGGCACCTGCGGGTGCTGCGAGAAGCGGGTCTGGTCGAGGTGCACCAAGAAGCGCAACGGCGGGTTTACTCCCTCCGCCCACAGCCGCTCACTGAGATCTACGACTGGCTGGATCGATACGTGGCCCTGTGGGAACAGCGGCTGGATGTCCTGCACACCGAAATAGCACGCGGCAAGCGTGAGCGAAGGAGCACCCCGTGACCAACAACACCCCTGGAAGCGTGCGCACGCTGGGCACCCTGCGAGCGGTGGAGGGCAACGGCATCGTGCGACTTGAGGTCCGGTTCGACACCGATAGGGAGGACGTGTGGTCGGCGCTCACCGATTCCGGCCGTCTCGCCCGCTGGCTCGGCGAGGTAGAAGGCGATCTTCGCGAGGGCGGTGACTTCAGGGCCCGCTACTTTGCCAGCGGGTGGGAAGGCAGTTGTCGTGTGGAAGTGTGCCAGCCCCCACAGTGGCTCCGGATTCTGACCACGGCCCCAGACGAACCGGACGGCGTGATCGAGGCGACGCTTAGCGCTGACGGCGATCAAACCATCCTGGTTATTGAGGACCGCGGCTTGCCTCTGGAGCAGATCGCCGCCTACGGGGCAGGAGACCAGATCCACGTCGAAGATCTCGCCGCCTACCTCGCCGGACGTGACCGCTGCGACGCACGGGTGCGGTGGCAAGAACTCCACCCCGCATACCAGGAGCTGGCCGCAAGGCTCACCTAGCACGACGGCAGATCTGCCGGTCGCAACCCCCAGCGGGTTCCAACGTTGAAACTCCTTCGTCCGCGGCGCCCTGACTGAGACCCCAAGTCGATGAGGCACCGAAGACGGGCCCGCGACAAGACTTCCCAGTCATCGCAGGGTGGGGCAAGTTTCAACCGCCCTCGAGGGGCCAGAAATACGTGACACAACCATCAGAACCGTGACAGGAGCCGAGCCATGGACTGGACTGTCCCGGCCAGCGCAGCGCTGATTCCGGCCAAGGCCAGTAGTGCGCTCATGGCGATGATCTGAGCCAGGAAGAATGGCAGCGCCACTCCAAGTGTGGCGGCGTACGTCAGAGTAAAACTCAACGTTGGAGGTTCGCTCATGCAACCGTGACCTCCAGCCAGATTCTATTTGCCTCGTTCTCGTCAACACTAGCTGCGGGGCTCTCCCATGCGTCGATGCAGCGCGGGCACTCTGATCCGGTGGGCCTCGGGCCCTTGCCGCGCGGCGGGTGCGGAGGTAGGTTTTGCAAGCCGTGGCCGTCCGCCCGCAGTGGGGCGCGCCGCGCGGCGGTGGTTGACCCGGGTGTGGCGTGGGAACCCGCCCGGGCCGACCACCTAAACGTGTGGGCTGACGGCTCCGGTCCGGCCGGTGGGATGCGGGACAGTGGAGGGTCGGCTCTCAGGCTGTTCTCAGCGCGAAGAGGGACATTGAAAATAGCCCCGAAATGCCGACCCCTGCTCCGCCTTCGACCCAAAGACTCCGGCCGCACGCTCTCCTCAACCGGCGTGCGGCCGGGCATCACGTCGCCCCCTGCAGAGTCAAAAAGCACCTGGAATGGATAGGACTCGGGACTGCCTTCCGTTTCGCATGCAACAACTAGGCCCGTTGATGCCCCGCTGCCAGCGTGAGTGCGGATCGCAGAAGTAAATGTCGATACCGGCGTCCACTTTCACGGTTTTCCAGTCCTGCATTTCGATGCCCTGGTCCCAGGTGAGGGAATGCCTCAGCGCCTCGGGGAGCGTCTTGATCTTGGCTGCCAGGGCGTCACGCATTTGTTCTGCTTTGTATCTATCCGGCAGGTGAACGAGCATCGTGTAGTTGGTGGTTCTCTCCACGAGGGTCCCGATCGCGGACTGGTTGCCCTTGCCGATGATGAGGTCACCCTTCCAATGCCCTGGCACCGCACGGTCCTGAACCTCCGCGGGACGCTCGGAGATATTGACCATCCCCGGGATCCGGTTCTTCCGCTGACCGGCCTTCCTGCAGGGCTGCCGGAGCGCACGTCCGGTGCGTAAACACGCGGCCAGATCACGGTTGAGTGCTCCGCGGGACTGAACGTAGAGGGACTGGTAAATGGTCTCAGGTGACACCCGCATCTCCGGTTCATCGGGAAACTCAACCCGCAGGCGTCCTGCGATCTGCTCCGGCGAGTACTTCTTTTTCAGGTCCTCTTCCACCTTCGCACGCAACACCGTGTTCGTGTGCAGTTTCGACGGTTTCGGCCGCGAAGCCCGCTCATACGCCAACGCGTGAGCCGATGTTGCCCGGCAGGGCAACCCGGCCACCGAATTGCGCCGAAGCTCCCTGGACACCGTCGAGGCCGACCTGTCGATCACGACCCCGATCCGGCGCAGCGAGTGTCCCTGGGCGCGCAGCACCGCGATCTCTTCACGCTGGGCGAAGGTCAGGCACCTGCCCTTCAGATCCCGGCCGCGGCGTGGCCTGACACCCCCGGCTTCGGCCAGGACCCGGCGACCGGTCCGCCTGCTCGTATCGATCGGCACAACAGCGTCCGTGATGAAATCGCCGGCCTGCATCCCGGCCCAAAACAGCTGCAGAAGATCCGGTCTTACATAAATTGAATACCTCGCCACGACAACACCCATCCGCTAAGTGTTGCAATCACCGCAAGAACCCAAGGATCCCTTACCGGGCCAGACTGAGACTGTCTCCACTCTTCAGGATGGAGGTCGTGGTTTCGACCCGAGCGGGCATCGTAGGTCGGTTGTCAGCCAAGCTCGGCTCGGCGGCGAGGCTCGGCTCCGTACTCTGACCACCGGCCTGCGTAGAGACGGCCGCGGCCGAGTCCTGCATGCTCGAGAGCGAGAAGGTTGTGGCAGGCCGTGACGCCTGAGCCACAGTAGGAGATGACGGCAGTCGCGTCTTCGATCCCAACCTTCGCAAACGCTCGTCGGACCTCGGCGATCGGGCGCAGGTGTCCATCGGGGGCGAGGTTCCCACGGCACGGGACGTTCACTGCGCCGGGGATGTGTCCGGCTTGGGGATCGGTGGGCAGCTGGACGCTTCCGTCGAAGCGGTCGGCATTGCGGGCGTCGAGGATGATCCCGGCAGCCCCTGCGGTGATGTCCTGAAGCTGGGCGAGACGGGCCTCGGGCCACGGAGACGGCGTGAAGGTCGCGGGCGCCGGCTCCACGGGCGTCGTCTCCAGCGGTCCCGTCCATGCGGCAATCCCGCCGTCGAGCAACGCCGCCCGGTGCCCGAGCGCACGCAGCATCCACACGAGCCGCGCGGCGATGACTCCCCCCGCGTCGTCGTAGGCGATGACGGTCGTGTCGTCGCCGATTCCCAAGGAGGACATTCCATGTGCGAACACTTCAGAGTCGGGAAGCGGGTTCAGCCCGTGTGGTCCCGAATTGCCCGACAGCCATGCGGCCAGGTCCACGAACACCGCATCTGGAAGATGCCCGCCGTCGTACGCTGCACGGCCCGACCCGCCGTCGAGGTACCAGCGAACATCAGCGGTGACAACGTTACGTCGGTTCGCCTCGAGCCACGCGGCATCAATAAAGGGTGGAAGATCTTCTTGGGTTATCCGGCTGTCGTCCATACAGTGCAGGCTAGAGGATGTGTCCATAATTTGAGCAAAAATGT
Source organism: Arthrobacter sp. 05T420 (assembly GCF_056396305.1). Classification (NCBI taxonomy): domain Bacteria; kingdom Bacillati; phylum Actinomycetota; class Actinomycetes; order Micrococcales; family Micrococcaceae; genus Arthrobacter; species Arthrobacter sp. 05T420. Next base: position 165,699 of record NZ_JBFTLG010000007.1, read on the forward strand.
TCTATGATGTGGACATTCTGCAGAGGATGCGCCGCACCACGGCAGGCGCCCGTAAGCCGGTCGATCACCGTGCCCAGGAAACGTGCCGCACGTCTTGGCCGCCGCCAACAACCGCCACGGCGGAAGACCCCGCAAAGTGGACGACGCTGCCGCTGCCAGGGCCAAGGAACTCAAGGGCAAAGGAATCAGCGCCCGCGACATCGGCAAGATGCTCGGAGCATCCCGCGCCACGGTCTACCGATACCTTATATAGGCAACGCGGAGAGCGATCCCGACAACGCGGCGATGACATCCAAGCGGTCCGCCCAGCCCTCGTCCGCGAATGTCCGGCACGTCCCGCCGGTGGGTGCCGGTCTGGCCGTCCTGGCGGGCACCCATCAGACTGGCATATTCAGGAGGTAGGGCCGGTCCCGGACGTTCTTGTCGACGACCCCGCTTCGATTGCGGCCAATTCGTCAGAGGCGCTCATGAGGGCCCTCCTCTATGAAGATCTTGCCAACAGACTAGTCCCAATGCGGGGCAATGGAACCGGTGCTCAAGTACTCCCTGGCGCCACCGAAATGGAGCTCAGTGCCAAGGCGCAGGTAGGCCCGATCCTATTCCAACGGGCTCGATCCAACGCCCAGGCAAGTGCGACTGTTCCTGCCTGGGGGCATTTGCTGGTTCTAGGGTTTAGCCGCCGCTCTCCTCGGGTCCTTCGGTGTCGATGTGTTCTTTGCGGACCTTCTCCTTGATGGTCACGTCTTCGGTGACCGTTTCCGTGCCGATGTGGACCCGTTCGACCGGGACAGTCTCCTTGGTGACGATGATTCGTTCCTCGTGGAGGATGATCTCGTTCTCATCGTCCGCACGGTCCGCTACGTCGTTGCGGTTTTCCTCCGTAATCGGTTCTCGCTCGATCCGTACTTCTTCGCGCTGCACTGGAACGGTCCTGGTTTCGTATTCCGAGGTGACGTATTTGCGCAGGCGTGCCCCGCCCGCGGCCGGCTGTTCGGCGCCGCCCCCTGCCGGGCGCGGCTGGGGCCGGGTTGTGGTGTCTTCAGTGGTGGGCGCGGTGGCGTCGTATCCGGGGTGCCGGTGGCGGCAGGGGGAGTACTGCGGTCTGTTGCGGTGGTGTCTTGTGTGGCGGGGGCCAAGGTCTCGTCGGTGGTGGCGTTGTACCCGGTGGTGGTCGGTGTCCCGGTGCGTTGCGTTCCGGGGTCGGGGGTGGAATCTGCCGCATCTGCCGTCGCCTCGGTGTAAGTGCGTCCGGTGTCGAGCTGATAGTGCTGGTAGAGCCGGCCTTCCTCGGCAGGCTCCAGTGGCCGATCGGCGTCGATCCTCGGCGCGTCCTTGACCTGGTTTTTGCTGTAGGGGACCACGATGTCATTTCCCTCTGTTCGGGCTCCTTCCAGGGGTACGAAGGATTCGGACATTCCGAATAGGCCCGTCCTGGCGGTTACCCAGCTCGGCTGTCCGTCATTGTTGTCCACGAAGGCCTGGCCGATGGAGCCGATCTATTCTCCGTCCTCTGAAAGAACATTTGCGCCTTGGTTGAGCAGGGGCAGCAATGGGCCGGTGGACCTTATGCCCTGCTTCTGCGGCCGGCAACGGCGCCATAGATCAAGAGCACAATAACGGCCCCGAGGATGGAGAGGAGCCAGGTCCGCAAATCGAAGAAGTCAGCGAGGCCTCCGCCGAAGATCAACGAACCTATCCAGCCTCCGAGGATGGCGCCCACGACGCCAATTACGAGTGTGATCACCCAGCCGCCTCCCTGCCGGCCGGGAAGGACCGCCTTGGCGATAGCTCCTGCGATAAGGCCGAGAATGAGGAATGCAAGAATTCCCATGACTGTCCGTCCTTTCGGTTGCCGGTCGTGGAATGCGGCCGATATCAAGATCTAATCAGCATGCTTAGTAGCACGCAATACCTCGTGGGCGGTGGCGCGTCAGTGCTCAATATCCGCCGCTAGTGGCCTCACAGATCAGACTGGATCGTTGGGACTCCGCCGGGGCGACCCTTTCATGCCAGACGGTCCCGCGCGGTGGCGGACAAGGCCAAACCGTAGCTGAGCGTCGATCGGCTGGCGGATCGTATTCAGCTCGTGTCGACGGCCTGAAGTCTGGCGTGGGGGGCTGATTGGGCAACCAACCTGAATTGGGGACATCGGCGCCGCTGTTGGCTTGCTCCTCGCCGTCGGAGGCGGATGCATTTGCCCTGTTGGAGAATAAATCCAGTGTCTATCCTGTGTGTAAAGACCGCTGTGACAGACGGTCCACAGGCCGCCGGCACGTCCCGGGAAGTCCTCCCGCTCCGGGGGCCCGTCTCAATGAGGAGGCGTCGATGTCCAGTCCCGATGTGCCAACGCGCGGGCCGGCCAGACCCGGTCCATATGTCGTCACCGGAATCCTGTTGGCCATCGCCATTGTGATTCCGTTGTATGTGCCCGCGTATTCTGTCGGTGAGCCGCGTTTGGCCGGTATGCCGTTCTTCTACTGGTACCAGATGATGTGGATTCCGATCACCTCGGCCCTGGTGGGGATCTCCTACTGGCTGGTCGGCAAGGAGGATCGCCGCCGGCGCGAATCCGTGCGCGGCGTGACCGGTGATGAGGAGGAGCGATGAGCGGGGCAGCCGTGCCGCTGGCCGCTCCGGACCGGCCCATTAGCTGGGTTCCACTGACCATTGTGATCATTCTCTTCGTCCTGGTGGCGGTCTTGGGGTTCGTGGCTGCGCGGTGGCGGCGGGGAGAGGGGACAGGGCTGCACAGCCTTGACGAGTGGGGCCTTGGGGGCCGCGGGTTTGGAACCTGGGTGACCTGGTTCCTGCTCGGCGGCGACCTGTATACTGCCTACACTTTCGTGGCCGTTCCGGCTGCAATGTGGGCCACTGGCGCCGTCAGCGGATTCTTCGCGGTGCCGTACACAATCGTTCTGTACCCGATCGTGTTCCTTTTGATGAGCCGGTTGTGGTCCGTCTCGCACCGGCATGGGTTTGTCACGCCGGCCGACTTCGTCGGCGGCCGCTATGGCAGCAGGGCGCTGACCCTTGCCGTCGCCGTCACCGGCATCGTCGCGACGATGCCCTACATTGCGCTTCAGCTAGTCGGAATCAAGGCCGTGCTCACGGTGCTGGGCCTGGGCAGTGCGGAGAACGTACTGCTGACCGACCTGCCGCTGATCATCGCGTTCGTGGTCCTGGCCGCGTATACGTACACCTCGGGCCTGCGGGCTCCGGCCCTGATCGCCGTTGTGAAGGATCTGCTGATCTATCTGGCGGTGATCGTCGCGGTAATTTACCTGCCGATCAAGTTCGGCGGCTGGGGTCCCATCTTCGACTCTGCCGAGGCGAAACTCGCTGCGGTCAACCCTGCCACCGGTAAACCCACTGGAGTCTTCATTCCGGGCGCGAACAGTTACTCGGCCTACTGGACGCTGGCTCTGGGCTCGGCCTTGGCGCTTTTCATGTACCCGCACTCGATCACGGGCGTCCTGGCGACCAAGAGCAGGAATACGATCCGGAAGAATGCCGCGGTGCTGCCGCTGTACTCGTTGATGCTGGGGTTCTTGGCTCTGCTGGGCTACGTGGCCATCTTCGCCGGAACCAATCCCGTTGACGTGAACGGCGCTGTCAACCCGCAGTTGGTGGTCCCGCAGCTGTTCCTGGATCAATTCCCGGCCTGGTTTGCCGGAATCGCCCTGGCCGCCATCGCCATCGGGGCTCTGGTCCCGGCCGCGATCATGTCGATAGCCGCGGCGAACCTGTTCACCCGCAACATTTACCGCGATCTGATTAAGCCCGACGCCACTCCCCGGCAGGAAGCAAAGGTGTCCAAGATTGCGTCGCTTGTGGTGAAATTCGGTGCATTGATTTTCGTCATTGCCATGGACCAGTCGGCAGCAATTAACATGCAGCTCCTCGGCGGCATCTGGATCCTGCAGACCTTCCCGACGATCGTGGCCGGGCTCTACACCCGCTGGTTCCACCGATGGGCGCTTTTCGGCGGCTGGGCAGCCGGAATCATCTATGGCACCATCGCGGCGTACAACGTGGTCAACCCGGTCACGAAGGCCTACTTCGGGGGCTCGATCGCGGCCATCCCCGGAACCGACATACAGGTCTACATCGCCGTTGTGGCGTTTGCGATAAACCTTGTGGTTGCCACCGGCCTATCTCTGCTCTTCCACGCAATGAAGCTCCCTGGTGGGAATGACATCACCCGCAGCTCGGACTACGGCGCCGACGAGAACGATCCAAAGATCGCCCAGATCGAGCGCGAGCAGCCGCTCGCTGAACCCGGCGCCCCCACGTTCTAGGTCACTGGGGACCCGAGACCGCACAGGAGCCCGAGGGACGAAAGGTATATGACCATGAACGCCGGACAGCACGGCAAGGGCACAACCGGGGAGAGTTCCTTGGCCGCGTACCTGCACAGTCACTTGATAGCCGCGGCGGCGGGGGAGCGACTCTTCGAACAGGCGGCCAAGACGTGGAAGGACTCGCCACGCGGCAGTACCATCGCGCGGCTCGCGACGGAAATCAGTGCCGACAAGGCAACCCTGGAGGGCATCACCGAGGGGCTCGGTCTAGGCATCCCGGCCTACAAAAAGCCCTTCGCCTGGACAGGGGCGCACCTCGCGTCCCTAGGCCCGCTCAATCCGCTCCACGCCAGGATCGGCGCAGCCGAACAATTGGAACTCGAAGCGCTGATCAGTGCCGTCACGGGCAAGTCGCTGCTCTGGAGGACCTTGGGTCTCCTGTCCCGCACGGACCCGCACGTTGGACAGGAGCAGGTGGCGAGTCTGCTGGACCGGGCAACGGCACAGCTCCGCGAACTCGAGGGTCTCCTCTTGGAAACCGCGGCGGAACGGTTCACCGACGCCGGTCAGTGAGACCCGGACGTTCGTCGACGATCCTTCGACCTGCGGACCACAGCGCTGCAACGTTAGCAACGTGGCGGGGCACCCCTACCCGGGTTCCATCGCAGTGAGTCCGTTGGGGTCATCCTTCCGGACGCCGCCGTGTGGTCCCTTTCGATGGCCTCAGCGTGCTGCGATGAGGGCCTGGGGTGCGGCTTGTTTCATCCGGGTTTGCAGCCAGCGCAGCTGGGTGGCCGTTTCGGCGTCGCATTTCTCCACGACGGCGAGTAACTCTATATCGCGCAGCGCGGACCCGGCCTGTTTGACCATCGTCCAGGTGACGTCGACGAGGCTGGCCAGCAGGTAGAGGTCCTGCAGGTCGCGCAGGAGACCGACGGGACCGTTCCGGGTTGTGGCCAGGCCCTGGGCGTGGAGCCGTTCGGGCTCGTTGTCGGAGCTGTTTTCGCCGTAGCGCTGCACGACGGGCCCGAGGAGTTCCCCGTGCCGGTCGCACTGGGCTGCCAGGGTGCGGCAGAGGAAGTGAACATCTGGCTCGGCCCCGTGGCCCTCGGCCACTTGGCGGAAGGAATCGGCGAGCGTGTTCTCGGCCTGACGGAGCATGCCCAGGTAGATGTTCAGGTTCACGGCCGGCCACCCTCCGTGGTGTTTCTGAGCGCGTCGGGGAACTGGGGTGCAGGTTCGATGTCCGTTGTTTCCGTGGCTTGGGCCCCGTCGCCGCCGGCCGTGGCCGGGACCGGCGCGGTGCCAGGCGCCGCGGCGGGCCGGGACGCTGTGGTGGTCGGGGCCGGCGCCGGTCCGGTGGCATCGCCGATCTTCTCCACGGTCACCGCCGCGTTTTTGAACATCGGCTGCTTGGATACGGGGTCCCATTCGGTCAGGGTCAGTTCATTCGCGGCCGTCGGGTGGGTCCCGGGGCGGCCGCCGGTGTCCCAGTAGCCGTAGTGGAACGGGGCGAACACGGTGCCGGGCGCGATGCCGCTGACTCGTGCGGGGACCTCGATCCGGCCCCGGCGGGAGGTGACCCGGACCAGGTCGCCTTCGGAAATGCCGAGCCGGTCCGCGTCCTCCCGGGCCAGTTCTACCCAGGCCCGCGGTGCCGCGTCGGCCAGGGGCCGGGAGCGGCCCGTTTTGGTGCGAGTGTGGAAATGGTACGCGGTGCGCCCGGTCGTATACCGGAGCGGGTAGTCTGCGTCGGGTTCCTCGTGCGGCGGGTGGAACGGGGCGGTCTTGAACAGGGCCCGCCCACCGGCGCCCTGGGCGCGGAAGGCCTGGGCTCCCACCGTTGCGCCTGTGAGCAAGTCATGGCCGTAACTTTCGCAATAGTCGGGGTCTGTGGGGAAAACGCGGTCTCCGTACAGGCGGTCCGTTCCGTCGGGGTGGTCCTCGTTGCAGGGCCAGGGGATGCCGCTGCCGCCGCGCAGCCTGTCGTAAGTGATTCCGGTGTAGTCGCACGGGCGTCCTCGGGAGCAGTTTTTCCACGCCTCGAACGCGTCCTCTGGCCCGGCCCAGTCCAGCAGCGGCCCGCCATTTAACGTCGTGAAATCCATCCTGCGCGCGTAGTCGAGGAAAATGTCCAGGTCGCTGCGCGCCCCATCTGGAGGCTCAACCGCCTTGTCGGAGATGTGCACAATGCGGTTGACGTTGGTGAACGTCCCGGTCTTCTCGCCCCACCCGGCTGCCGGAAGCACCACGTCCGCGTACTGTGCTGTTTCGGTGAGGTAGAGGTCCTGGACGACGAGGAAGAGATCGGGTTTGGCGAGGATGTTCCGGATCCGGGGCAGTTCGGGCATGGACACTGCAGGGTTCGTCGCCGAGACCCACAGAAAGTCGATCGAGCCCTGTTCGGCATAGCGGAAGATCTGCATGGCATGCGTCGGCGGCGCCCAGTGCGGGATGGTCATCGGATCCACGTTCCAGAGCCGGGCCAGTTCCTGGATGTGGTCGGGATTTTCCCAATTGCGGAATCCAGGCAGGTCCCCGTCCGCGCCGCATTCCCTATTGTTCTGAGCCGTGGGCTGGCCGTTCATCTGGAGGACCCCGCACCCTGGGCGGCCGAGCATCCCGCGCAGCAGGTGCAGGTTGTTGACCTGGCACGACGCCGCCGTCGCCTGCGAGGACTGGTAGAAGCCCTGCAGCACCGTGGAGACAATCCGATCGGACGTGCCGAAGATCCTGGCTGCGTCCCTGATGTCCGACGCCGGGACACCGCAGACGGCGGCAGCCGCCTCGGCCGTCCACGGCTCGACCACCTTCCGGAGAGCGTCCTGGCCCAAGGTGTGGTCGCGGACATAGCCGGCGTCATCCCAGCCCTGGGCCAGCACCTCACGGACCAGGGCGTGCATGAGCGCAAGGTTCGTGCCGGGCCGGATGGCCAGATGGACATCGGCGTGGCGGGCGACCTCCGTGTCGCGCGGATCCACGCAGACGATCCGGGGCCGGTCCGTGCCCGCGATCCGGTCCAGGACTCTGGACCAAAGCACCGTTTGTGTCTCGGCCATGTTGTGGCCATAGAGAAATAGCGCGTCGCAGCTGTCGATATCGGTATAGGATCCGGGCTGGCCGTCGGCGCCGAACGACTCCTTCATGGCCGCCGCCGCGGTAGCAGTGCACAGCCGGGTGTTTCCGTCCATGTGCGGGGTGCCGATGCCGGCCTTCCCGATCACGGCCAGCGCGTAGTACTCCTCCAGGAACAGCTGCCCGCTGGTGTAGAAGCCATGGCTGAGCGGACCTCGCTCCGCCAGCAGGTCCCTGCTCCGGTCCACAATCCGACGCATCGCCGTGTCCCAGTCGCATTCGACCAGTTGCCCATTCTCGCGGACCAGCGGACTCGTCAGGCGGTCCTTGTGCGACACACCCTGGCGGCTGGCAAAGAGCCCCTTCGGTCCCAGCCTGCCATGGTTGACCAGATCCTGCGCCCGGCCGCGGATCCCGACCATCGCGCCGTCCTTGACGGCGATGTCGCAGGCACATCCGTTGCTGCAGAGGACGCAGGCGGACTGCACCCACCGGTCAACACCGTCCTCAGCGATGCCGTCGTCCAGGACCTGGTCCACCCGGACCGGCCATAAACTGTCCCGCGAGTACGGGGTCCGGGTTCCCCAAATATTGGCTATCCGGTCGACCATGTCACTCCTCCTCTACCTTCAGGCGGGAACATTGTTGGTTCGCGTCCGGGCGCGGAAGCCGCGGACCGTCCTCTGTGCCCTGCCGGTCGCGACAGGAAATGCCTCAGCTCCGGCCCATCCCCTTGGCCGGATCCTAACCAGCCTCGGACGGTTCCAGAATTATCAGCATGCTTGCAAATAGTCCAGAGTCGCCCTGCGGGGGAAGGCTGAACGATCAGCACCTATTCTCCCGAAAATGCCGGCCAACCCGGATCCTCCGCAGGAAGGGGAAAACGCGGAGCATCCGGACACCCGCGGGGAACGGGTCGTCACGACGAATAGAGGCCCGCCGGGTCAGCCCCGCGGCGCCGTAATATCGGGATAGAACGATCCTCCCCGGGCACACGGAAGAAACAGCGGCCGCTGTGTTTGGGTCCCCCGGGGTGTCAGGGAGTGGGGCTGCCCCCGTTGACGTTAAGGGTCTCACCCACGACGAAACTGGATTCCGCGGAAGCCAGGAACACATAGGCCGGTGCCAGTCCCGCGGGCTGGCCCGCGCGGCCCAGCGGGGTGTCCTTGCCGAACTCGGGCAAGGCCTCCTTCGGCTGGCCGCTGCTGACCTGCAGCGGTGTCCAGATCGGTCCGGGTGCCACGGCGTTGACCCGGATGCCCTTGGGCGCCAACTGCTGGGCGAGCCCCTTCGTGAAGTTGTTGATGCTGGCTTTGGTAGTGGCGTAGTCCAGGAGCGTCGGCGAGGGGTCGTAGGCCTGGATGGATGTGGTGTTGATGATGGTCGATCCCGGCGGCAAATGCGGGACCGCCGCCTTGGTGAGCCAGAACATGGCGTACACGTTGGTCTTGATGGTGTGGTCGAACTGCTCGTCGCTGATATCGCCGATGTCTTCCCGGGCGATCTGCTTGCCTGCATTGTTCACCACGATGTCAATGCCGCCGAGTTCACGCAGCGCTGTCTCCACCAGGGACCGGCACATGGCTGCGTCCTTCAGGTCCCCCGGTACCTGGACCGCCTTGCGGCCGGCGTTTTCGATCAGCCCGGCAATCCGGGCGGCGTCCTCTTCCTCCTCGGGCAAGTACGACAGCACGACGTCGGCGCCCTCGCGGGCGAAGGCGATGGCCGTTGCTCCGCCGATGCCCGAGTCCGCTCCTGTGACGATCGCTTTTCGGCCTTCGAGGCGCCCCGTGCCGCGATAGCTCTCTTCTCCGAGGTCAGCTTTGGGGACGAGTTCGGCGTCCAGCCCGGGCTCGGGCTGGTGCTGTTTGGGCGGTTCGATGTGATCGTAGGCTGTGACAGGGTTTCGGAAGGTGTACTGGTCCGTCATGATGCTCCTCTACCTGGTGATGCGGGGGTCAAAGCTGTGCGGCTACGGTGTTCGGGCGTGTAAAGGTGTGGTGGGTAGCGCCCGCGGCGGTGAGCGCATCAAGCGTCTTTGGATCCGGCACAGCTGCCGGGTTCCGGGGCGAAACGCTGAACGGGGGGAGCGGCCCGGGGCCGCGCAGGGCGGTCCGGAAAAGGCTACTGGGGATCCTCACGATCAGCATCAGGCGCGTCGATTTCGCCATCGATTTCGCGGGCGCTGCCGCCGGAGAGTGAGCCCTTGGCCGGCTCATCCTCCTCGCGGCGGTCCCTGTCTGCATCTGGATTCTCAGTCATGAGGCCCAACCTAGCGTCGAGGGACCGGCCTGTCGAACAGAAAGCAGGGCAGACCAGCTGCTGGTAAGGCAGGTCGTTCGCTCCGCTGAGGGCGTGGCTCGCCCTACGCTGAGGTTACGCGTGGGCGACATTGTCCATCCGCAGCCGCCATTTCAAGCCGAGGCGGCGAACTCTCCCGGGCATTATTATCCCGGGCGGGGCTAATAACCGCCGGTCGATCCTTTCCAGCAATGTGTGCCGGCTACGTCGATGTGGCGGCATCCGGGCGCGTGCCCCGGAACGTCGATGGAACATGGTCAGGCCGTCGCGGGGTAGCTGGCCAGGATGTAGTCCGTTGCGGCCTGTCCTGTCATCCGTCGACGGCTGTTGCGCAGATCGATGCCGCAGCGTTGCATGGCTGACCGGAAGGTAATGTCCTCCACGGGGGTGATGTTGTGGAGCCGGCACCAGCTTGTGTACAGGCCGTAAAGACAATCCGGCCCCAACGGCCAGTGCGTTTCATCCGGGACGGTGGCTTCAAGGAGGAATCGTTCGAAGTGCGAGGTGGCCATCAGGGGGCTCTTCTCCGCGGGTGCATCCTTATGCCACCGTTCGGCTACAGCGGCTCTCTTTGCCGCCGTGCACCCGGCGGCAAAGGGTCCCCACCCCGACGGGTTGACCAGGACTGTTCCGAATTTACAAAGTTCCGGCGGCCCTGTCCAGAGCACCTGCAGTCCCCTCTGACGAAAAATCTGCACCACGGCTTAATCTGCACAACGGCTTGGTGACACGCGGTACGAATTTTAGGCGAGTGGTCAGCGACCTATTGGCCGCTGTCGCCCATGGGGGAGTGGCTCGGCCAGGCAGCACGGGCAAAACACTGGGATGCGGCAGGATCAATACGTTAGGAATCGCCTCGCGGGGTCGTTCGTTCCTCCTTCGTGCCGGTGTCGAAAGGGGGGCCAGCGGCCGGCGGCTCGCCTGCCGCGAGACGGTCAGACTCTCGAGCCCCGACAACCGATTGTGCTCCACCGGATCCGGCTTCGGCAGGTGAAGGTCCGGGCGGGATGGCCCCGGTTGCCGCTGGGGGGCCGGTGACGGTCCGCTGTCCCTCGGTCATGGCGGGGTCGCTAAAGACCTGCTCGACGGGCGCCTGGCCTGTCTTGGCCCGTTCCGGATGCGAGTGATCGCCTTCCGCCTGGGTGCCCGCCTCCGCGACATCGACCGCCTCTCCGACATCTGCACCGCTGCGGGAGTCATCGGCCTGGGCGTCGGCACCCGACGATACGGGCCGGTCCTGCGATGCAGGTTCGTGGCCGCTTTGCGGATTCTCGGTCGCCGGCATTTCGCTGCTCGTACCTGTTGCGGCCTCGCGAAGGGGACCCACAGTACCGTCCGCACCGTAGTCACCCTCGGCGTACTGACCGATTTCCGACCCGGCCGAACGTCCCGGAACTGCACCAGCGTCGCCATAGTCGGCCCGTACGTAGCGTCCGGATTCTTTGGCCTTCTCTCCCAATGGTTCGGGCAGGCCACCCTCCCTGCCGGCCGCACCATAATCACCTTCGATGTATTGACCTTCCTCGTCCTCCGCGCGGCGGCCTCGCTGCACGCCGGCCTTGCCATAACTGCCTTCGACGTACCGGCCCCGTAGCTCCCGTTCTTCTGGTTTCTTCCCCGTGGGCGCCTGGCCCGCGGGTGATTCAGAGTCGCTGCGGTCTGTCATGATCCTGCCCTCCCGAGACGAATACATGCGTCTACTCCGGCGCAATTCAAGTCTAGCCAGAGCCACTGCACCCCAACAGGTAGTCATCATCTGACCATCCGGCGGAGGCAAACTCGCTGTGAGGCACCGTTTTGAGGGCTGCTTGTCGAAGGAGCGGAAGACTTGCCGCTTGGCGCCATCCGGCCGCTCCTATGCAACGGCTGTCATTGTGGCTTCTCTTTTAGGGCTTTGCGTCGGAGTGTTCCGGGGATAAGGACCATCAGGAGCAGTAGCACAGCCAGCAGGCCAATGGCGGCTATTACGCCGGCCGTCCGGCCCGCAGTGACATCGAAGACGAGGGATGTGGTGCCCAGGCTCAGCAGCATGACGCCGGCCAATGACACCTTCACGATGGTATCGGCGCTGGCCACGAGAGTGGCTTTCAGTCCTTGCCGGAAAAGCCGGCGGTGCAAACTCACCGGCAACAGGATCGATGCCGTGGTGAGGGCGGCCACGATGACGTTGATGAGATACAGCCCGATCTGGTAGCCGTCCAGTGACGCGAAACGTGCCTGGAACGGCAGCGTCAGGAGGAAACCGGCGAGGATCTGGACCCCTGTCTGAAGTACCCGCATTTCCTGCAGCAAATCCACCCAATTGCGGTCCATCCGCTCAGTGAGCGATTCGTCCCTGCCGTCATCCTGCGGCGCCACCGGGTCTGTCATAACTCCTCCTCGCGAGACTGAAATTCCCTGTCCAGCGGCCGCGGTGTGCGCCGTCGGCTTGGCCCCCTTCCGTCTCGATCACGCGGGGCTTTCGGGCTCCGGACGACCAGGACCGCAACGATTTCCTCGGCGCTGCACCCGCCTGCGGCCGCTGGCTCCCGGATGAAGGCTCGGGTATGAGGTCGTTGCTGCCGTCATCCTGCCGCAGCCCCGGGGAAGGAGCTTTGGACGCCCGGCTCGAAGCTGGCACTCGAACATGGATCCATGGCTGGCGTTGCATCGTCGACTGCCGGCTCCGTCGCCATGCCCAACGCGGCGCGGATGCGCCTGGCAGCTTCCCGATACCCGTCACCAAGACCCGCTGTCCTGGCAGCGTGGATCGAGCCGATGCCGTCAAACTGATGTTCGATCCGTTCGCCCCGTTCCGCGAAATCAGATGCCACGGCTTCCAATTTCTCGAGCCGTGCACCCTGCTCCCGCACCACGGAGAGGAGAAAGGACCGGTCCCTGGCGTTGCTTTCCACGGTCCCGTCCGCGGCGAGCCGCGCTTCGATGCCGGGCAGTTCGTCAGAGGCGCTCATCGGGCCCTCCTCCATGAAGGTCTCGCCAACAGAGTAGCCCCCATGGACAGCAAAGACACCAGTGCTCAAGGTCCTGCCTGGGCCTCGGAACCGGCCAATGCCGGGAACCGGCGCTAAGAGCCGAGAATGACAGGCCGGCGGTCATTCCTGTCCGGATTCGCCCAGGACCGGGCTGTACGGGGTGAATCCTTCCCGGAGCCGGACGGAGTCCGTGCCGATGATGTCGATGTCGGCCCAGAGCACCAGGAACGAGCCGCGATGCCGCCACCGGAGCAGGTGGGCCACGGGCCAAGGCCGGGCGAGACCGGTTCGTTCGTAGCCCAGGAACGAGGAGGCGCTGTGCGGGCTGACGACCAGGCCCAATAAGCTGGCGCCGGCGAGCAATTGGCCCGGTGGTCCGTCGATAGTGAACCGGGCATCAGCCACCCGCCCCAGGCGGAGTCCGCCGGGGTCGTGCACGGGTGTGCCGAGGAGATCACCGAGGATCATGGCGGCCTCCGGGGATGCGGGCAATGATCTTGTCGCGGATCCAGCGTTCGACCCAGTCCGCGTCCAGGGGCTCGCCGCGGACGCCCAGCCGGATGACGACCCCGACGTCGGCGACGTCACGCCAGGGGATGCGGATGAGCCGTGATGACGGGGGCCGGCCGCCGAAAATCCGCGTTCCAAGGACGGGGCCGGTGAGCAGCGCGGTGAGTGTCGGGGCCGGGGTTCCGGCCGGTATGGGTGTGTCCGGGGGAGGGGCGCTGATTTCGATGTCATCGACCGTGGTGACGGGGACGCCGTCGACATCGAGTACCTGCCGGTCCAGCAGGTGAAGTTGCGCGTCGAGGGTCCGCCCGGCGGCCCGGACGTATCTGGGCAGGGGTGCGGTGGTCATGATCCGGCTCCCGTGACGATCATCAGTGGTATGGCGGCGAGGGACGCGGCGAGGATGATGACCAGATAGATCATGGCCAGCACATTCACCGTGCGGGCGTTGACGTGTTTACCCATGTACTGGGGGTCGTTGGCCACGATCAGGATGGGCAGGTAGGTCAGCGGCAGCGCGATGGCCGAGAACACGACCGAGTACTCCGTGACCAGGACGGGATCGACCCCGGTGGCCAGGACCGCCGCGCCGATCAGGAGACAGATGATCATGGACAAATGGAAGCGGGCGGCCTGGGCCGGGCGGCGGAACTTGCCCCAGGACCACCCAAAGAACTGCGCCAGGGTATACCCGCTGGACAAGGTGGTCTCCAGGGCCGCTCCGAAGGTCGCCGCGACGATCCCGACGAGGGCGAAGGCGAGACCGACTTTCCCGGCTGCCTCGGCGACGGGCAGGATGACCTGGGACAGTGAGGTGACGGCGATCCCGGCCGGGAGCAGAACCACCGCGGCGCAGGCGGCAATGGACACCGAGAGCAGGCCGCCGAGCGGGAACCCGACGAGTACGTTGATTCTGGACTGGGCCAGGTCTTTGATGGTCCAGCCTTCCTCCAAGGCCCCGGAGGAGAAGAAGAACACCTCATAGGGCGTCATGGCCGCCCCGAACAGTGCCACCGCGTAATACCAGTACGAGGCGGCTGTTTCCTGCTCCGGAACGGACGGGGCCAGGACCTGGGCGCCAAGGGCACCCCAGTCCGGCTTCAGCAGAAACAGTGCCACGGCGAAAACAATGAGCGTCAGGCCCAGCAGCCCGGTGACGTTTTCCATGATGGAAAACCTCACCCGCCAGATGACCAGCCATACCGCAACCACGGCCACGGGAACCCACAGCAGGTACTGAACGCTGCTGGCCAGCTGCAGCGCCAGGGCGATGCCTCCGATTTCCGCCGTGACCGTCATCAGGTTGATCAGGAACGACGCTGACAGGTTGGCCAGACCGGCCCGGGGCCCCAACCGTTCCCGGATCACTTCGAACGTCGCCCGGCCCGACGCGGCGGCTACCCGCCCGGACATGTTCGCGAACACACAGATACCGACCACGCCCACGACGACGACCCAGACCAACGAGAGCCCAAACCGTGAGCCGACGACGGAGTTCGTGACCAGATCGCCGATGTCCACGAACCCGCCGATCGCGGTCAGGACCCCCAGGGCCACCCCGAGCAGGCGCTTCATTGTCCCCCCAGCTGATTCTTGAGTGTGGCCATCCTGCCGGCGGCGTTCTCCAGCAGCTTGTCGCCGTCCTGGAGTGTGGGGCTGCCGTCGGTGCTGGCAATGGCGTCCTGCGCCGTGGTCACCCCTGCGATGCTTTCATCCAGGACGGTCAGGGCCTCCCGGCGCGTCTCACGGTCGTCCTGGACGGTGGGGGAGAGCTGGAGGACGGTGGTCCGGGTGGTTTCGAGGTCTTTCAGGACGTCGTCGAGCGTCGTGGACGTTGCCGCCATGGTCAGCTTGCCCCCGGCGTCGAGCGCCAGCGCGAGCCGGGCGGTGGCAACCGCGGAGGAACTGTCCTTCAGCGCTGTGGACACACTGTCCCGCGTGCCGCCAGACGCGCCGCTGCAGCCGCTGAGGAGTGCCGACCCCGCAATCCAGAGGCAGAGCCCGCTCCGTGGCCAGATCGCCATTTCACCTCCGCCTCAAGGGAGTCCAAGCCCGCAACGGTGCAAGACCGCGGCAGGACCGCGCCATTGAGCTAGGTATAGCACTCCCGGCCTGAGAAAAGCTGAGGCACAACCCGGAACGGCGTAGCTCACGCACAACTGAGACCAGGACGTGCCGTCCCACATCTGCCGCGGAGAACCGCACCCTCAGCCGCAGTGGCACCCCTGCGATTTCCCCACTCCGGCGTGGCGCAGCCACGACTGCCGGCCGATCCCGTCATCGCGAGCCCCGCACTGAACCAGCCGTGGCTGATCCGGAGCCGACACCCAGACGGTTCTAGCTGGCATGAAAACAGGATCTGCCAGGACGGGTCGGCACGCCCGCAGCCGAGGCAAGTATCTTTATCCGAGTCCTCGTGGCGCCTAAAATTGACGGTATCGCCGCAGGCGTAGTGTCTGCGTCCAGCCACGGAGGTCCGTCATGGGATTGGGAGACAAGATCGATAACACCGCCGAGAAGCTCGCCGGCAAGGGTAAGGAAGCGGCCGGGAAAGCCACCGACGACCGGTCTCTGGAAGCCGAAGGCAAGAGCGACCAGGCGAAGGCCGACCTCAAACAGGCCGGCGAGAAAGTCAAAGACGCATTCAAGAAGGATTGACACGCGGATCAGTCGGAGCCGGTAACGGTAACAGGGGACGGCCGCAGTGCGGCCGTCCCTTACTGCGCTGTCATGACCCAGCCGAAGGATCCAATGAGGTTAAAGCTGCCCGTTCCCATGCGTCAACCTTTGCAGCGAGGGCGGACCGGCTGAGGCCGTACCCGGAATCAAGAACCGCCAGTGTTGGACCAGCCGGCACCGGTTTTGAGCGGTGTGGTTTCCGGACCCGGTCGGCGGTAGGTGGCATTGGCCGGTATGAGGATGCCTGGCGTATGGCGTGCGCGGCCCGGGGAATCATCGGCGTTGGACGAGCGGATCACCGGACCCACGCCTTGTCCCGACAAGGCAACCCGGGCCCATCGAGGGCGGCGGCGATAACTAGTCCTTGTCGAGTTCGTTGAGGAGGGACTTCGCTGCCTTGGCGATGTCGTCGTGGTTGTTCTGGGCGGCCCGGCTCTCGATGGCAAGAATCGCGCAACGGTGCAGCCGCCGGAAATCTCCGAAGGGGAAGCTGTAGCGTCCCTTGGTGTCGTGGGTTTTCTCGGTGTCTTCGCCCAGATGCCAGGTTCCGTATTCCGTGTAGCCGTGCTTGGCGATGAACGCGTTTTCCTTCTCTGTGTCGGGGGCGTGTTCGCTCCAGTCGTCACGGGAATCCCGGGCGATCCTGGCGTCCTTGATCAGCTGCCGGGCGTGGCGCAGTGCCGTGTCATTGATTTTGATGGTCATCGGTGCTTCCCTCCGTAGTAGGGTCCGGGTCGAGACCGGCCAAGGGCTGCGGCAGCCCTAGACGGCAGAGAGGCTCTGAGGAGACGTCGTCTCTTTCCAAAGCTGGCGCGGCCGGCCGTCGGGGTTCCGTGCGTCCGTTGCAGGGCTCCGTACACTCTGGCCCTGTCTCGTCTACCGTTTTTGGTGCTGTCCTTCCTGCCTCAGGTCGGGAGACTGCACCGTCGGCGCCCCCGGCTCTGTTCAGATCCCGGCAGGGGGCTCCACGGTCCCGTCCTGCCGACCGTACGAGGAGTGGCGGCGTCCGGGGTGAATCAGGACCCGGGGATGCTGTGGGTCTGCGGCGTGGAGGGTGGTTCGGGGCGGGTTTTCAGTCGTAGTCGGTGTCCGTGTCATCGTCGGTGAGGCGGCGGAAGTCCTGGGAGAGGTACAGGGCCATCGCTGCCGGGTTGTTGTCCTCCACGGTGACCTTCACCGTGGTGCGGCCCAGGGTGTGCAGGAGGTGCATGCAATGTCGGATGAGTCCTTCGGCCAGGCCTTTGCGGCGGTGGTCCGGGTGTGTGAAAAGTTCATCGATGACTGCTTCGCCGTCGCGTTCGGTAACGATGAGGGCGGCCGTGATTTGACCGTCGGGTCCGAACGCCACGAGGGACGCAGCCTCGGTGGTGCGGCCGCTGCCCTCCTCGGTGGATGGTCCGATCCACACCGGGTCGCCGGCCCGCTGTCCGGGACGGCCGGCGTAGGCGTGCCGGTGCAGATCGGCCAGTTCGAGTAGATCATCGGGTTCCAGGGGCCGGACCCGGATGCGGGCCGGCGCGGTGTTCTGGTGTCCGGTCGCGGCAACCAGGGTGATCGAAGCGTTCATGACGGCGATGCCTTCCCCGGTGCGCGGGCGGCACCGTTGAACACAGTGTCCGGCATCGTCCGCGCGCGCGGAAGACACAGGACCGCAACGATATCCGGCGGAACCGACACCGGCCGGGCCACAGCGGATGAACCGTCCTAAAGCGCCCATGATCACCGCTTCCGGGGACGATCGGACGCCACGGGACGGGACTCCGGCGGGGGCTTCCCGTAGTGGACTCGACCGGTCTCGCGGTCCGACGCGGCCCCTTTCCGTGCCCCCGTTTCTGTCGGAGGCGGCCAGCGGCCGCCTGAACATGGCGGCGGAAACGCGCGGCCATGACGCGCCGTTAGTTAGGAGTAGTATTACTACTATTCCTACTACTTTTGAAGGGTTGGCGCCGTGACGTTGAGTGTGAAGGACCGTGTGTACGCTGCCGCGGAGCAGATCAGCGCCGAGCGCCGGCCCACGGTGTCGACGGTGCGGGCCGCGGCGGGGGTGAGCAACGCCGACGCGACCCGTTATTTGAAGGAGTGGTCGGAGGAGAAGCGGGCCGCGGGCGGGCAGGTCGCCGTGGCGCCGGCGGTGCTGCTGGAGCAGGCCGCACGCCTGGCCGGGGCTTGCTGGGCCGAGGCGACCGTGCTGGCCGATGAGCGCCATGCCGCGGTCGAGAAAGCCTGGTTGCAGGAGAAGAAGGACGTGACCGTGGAGGTCGCCGAACTGGTCGCGGACCTGGACCGGGTGAGCGCCGAGAAGGACGCGGCGGTCGCGGAGCTCACGGCCAGGATCGCCGCGTTGGAGGCCGACGTTGCTGCGGCGGGGGAGCAGTTGGAGCAGGCCCGGGCCGCGGCGCAGGAGGCTGTCAGGGAAGCGTCGGCAGACCGGGCCCGGCTGGCGGCGGCAGAGGCGCGCGCCGACACGCTGCAGACGGCGCATGATGCGCTGCTGGCCCGCATCATGCCCGGGACAGGGCCGGTGGCACAGCAGGCTCCCGGCGGGAACGACTAGGCCCTTCCCGCCGTCCGCATCCTGCCCCCTGACCGGGGACGTCACGGAAGCGATGGCAGCTGGGGTGTCCGGCTCCGTTTTTCCCCGCCAGGGCTGGAAGGACCCGCAAGAGGCTATTGGCGCAAGAGGTTATTGGTCTGTGCGGATCGCGAGGAGTTTGTGGTCCTCCGGGATCTGTGTCGTGAGGGCTTTGCGGGCTTCTTCACAGGTGTTGCCTTCGGCGCTGATGCGTTCGTTGCTGCCGTCAGGGGCCTGGATCGTGCCTGTAATCTCCACCTGAACACCCTATGCGCACCCGTTCCTACACGGCCTCCAGCGCGTCGATCTCGGCGGCGTCCAGCAGCGCTGCTGACTCTGCCCCGGTGGCCCGGGCCAGATCATCCAGGGACTTGAAATGGTCCCGGGCGAGGGTGATGGCCAGCAGCTCCAGATAATCGCCCCCGTTGCGCTGTGCCAGGCCGCCGAGATAGTCGCGCATGCGCACTTCCAGGGCGCCGGGGCCTTCGGATTCTTCCGCGGCGAGCCGCGTCAGTGTCAGGGCCGCGAGGTCCGGGTCGTCGTAGATGAGTCCCATGGACCTACGCTACGCACCCGACGGGTGCGGTCAAGGGCCGGTGCTAGCGCCAGCGGCAGGAGTCCAGCGCGCCCACCAAGGGAGCGGGGCCGTCTTTGAGGCGGTCAACGGGGCGGGATCCGTTACGGTCCCTGGAGGGTGTGACCATCCAGAGGGTGAAGTTGTGCGGGATCTGCAGTTCCATCGCCCGGTCAAAGAGCTTAACGACGGTCGGGTGGAGCTGTCCGCCGGGGAGGAACTGGAATCCGGGGCAGTAGGTGCCGTCGTCGATGATCGCGGACGAGCCGGCGCAGCACCGGTCCGGGGTCTTCCATCAGTTCGGAGAGCCGGCGGTGCACCTGCCCGAGGGCCGGGAGCGTGAATTCTGCCCGGATCGCCGCCCATGTCTGATCGCTGATCGGTTGGGGGTTCCCTGCCGCCGAGGCCCTAATCGCTGATGCCTTCGAGCAGCCACCGGGTCGAGAGCGGGTTGCGGCGCAGCTCAAAGGTCCGCAACGCCGAGCTCGAACTGAGACGGACCTGCACCCTCCAGAACTCGATGCTGACCAGGTCGCCGCTGCCGACGGCAGCCGTGCTCTGCGTGTCCCACCAGGCGTCCCGGTCGAACCAGTGCACCGGCTCGGCCGCGACGGCCCAGATGCGGCCCTCGTGCCGGACGGCGAGCGGCGTGCCGGCCGGGGTGAAGCGGACGTCGACGTCAACGTCCAGGGTTGTTTCATTCGCTACTGCTGTCACGTTCTACGCGTTTTCCCAAGTTCCTGCTCATCATGTCTTCCCGGCGGGTGACCGCCGAACTCCACACCCAGGTCCGGTAGGTCACCGGACCGTCCTTCCACGTCACTTCGGCGGCTTTGGCCGTCCAGGCATAGACCTCGCCGTCGACCAGCTCGGCGCAGTTCGGAAACCGGATCCACGCCTTCACCGGGATCCCGGGGAAGCCGTTCCTGGCGGGGAAGTGCTCGAAATCGAGCTCTTCCACCGTCAGCCCGATCGGGCCGGCCCGCCTCGCATACCGCGCCTGCAACCGGGCCGCCTGTTCCGGGTTCATATCCTCAGTTTAGAACTGACATTCGATAACAAATTTCCAGCCTAGTAATTTTATTCGAATAGATGTGCAGGTTTGAGCATGGGGGAGGGGTCCGACAATCAAACGGTTTGCACCCAGTGGGGACAGCCTGAGCTGTGCGGAGGGCTCCACCTGCCCCCAATGGGCACAACCGGGAAGAGGGTCCTTGCTGCGAGCCGTGAGGAAAGCCTCCGCGCGAATCCAAGGACTCAAGCGCGGAGGCTCCCGGTTCTCCAAGCTGGGGGGACTGGAGAACCTCGGTAATTCTACTGGCCGGCGGCCTGCCGGGAAACGCTGCCTTTCGGGTCACCGCCGGGGAGGGCGGCCCCTGGTCCTTCCGGCCTGCCACCCGGGAACGGTGTCGTCCAGGAGCTTGGCCTTCGCAGGGTCGAGGTCGCCGCGGCGGTGTTTGTACCGCTGGGTGTGGATCCAGACGCCGAGGGTGTGTTCCCGCTCAGAATCGCAGCCCTTGTGGCGGGGCCAATCGTTGCCCTCGTGTCGGAAGTCCTCGAGCTGGGCCAGGCGGTGGTGCCAACGGGCCTCGTCCTCGGCTTCCCTGCGGTTCCCCAGCCACCCGGGCACCCGGGCCAGACCGTCACGGTAGGCCGGGACCAGGGTCCCTTGGGCCGCTTCGCGTCGGCGCCCGGACAGCCAGCGCGCCATCGACCTTTCGCCCCGTTGCCCGGAGCGGTCACGCGGGAGCCGGCCTTCGGCCTTGACCCAGGCGATGAGCTCGTCCATGCGGCCGAGATCCGTGGGGGAGGGGTGCGGAACGGGCGCGGAGCCGGCTGCGGACTGGTGTTCGGCCTCGAGGTGGGGGTCCTGGTGGCGCGCGATGACCAGGTGGTATCCGACCGTGGCGGGCTCGGCGCCGACGAGGGCAGCGATGCGTTGCCGGCTCAGCCCGAGCCGGTACATCAGCACCCATTCCGCGTCAGGAGCGCGCCGCAACCGCCTGTCCATGATGGACATCCTGCCACGACCCCTCCACAAGTCGGGCGGCCACCGCGGATTCCACAGACAGCGCTTTCGGGCGTCCGCTGGCGCGGCCGGCTGTGGGGTCCAGTGCCTCCGTCGCAGGGCTCCGGAGACCCTGGCCCGTATCCACGTCTTCGACGTTTTTTGGTTGCTGTCCTCCGGATTCTAGGCGTCCGCTCCACCCCGTCTAGCCCCGGCTCCGCAAGCTCCACCGGGGCCTGCGGTGCAGGAAATGTCCCTCCGGCGCTCCTGCGTCGCTGATTTCCTTGAGGGAATTTCCTGCCCCTTGCCCTGCGGGTAGACAGGGCTCCGTCGGCCGCCGAGCAAGCAAGCTTGCCAGCAACCAAAAAACAACTGTGAGTCTTGCAGTGGCTGGTCTGGGACTAGCTGGCAGTGTTGATGCCGGCCGTTCTGCCTGGCGCGTGACTCGAAAAAACAATTGCCCCTTGAGGGTGCATTCCCCCCGACTTGTCCGCGCTGGGTGGGGCGACCGGCGTTGACCTGTCCCACGACGGTGGCTTGATTAGAAGCTTGCCCAGCCCTTCGGGGTTGTGGCTCATCACAGTATTGCCTCGAAGTGACACCTCCCAGGTCAGTGCCGGTCGCGATGCGGCCAGTCTTGCCCGTTCGAAAGGAAGGAGGGTGGCCGCGTTGACTCTCGTTGCGCAGACCCGCCCATTCGTCATCGGCGTGGACTGCCACGCCCGCACCCACACCTACGCCATCATTGACCCCAGTACCAGGCGACAGGTCGCGTGCGAGCAGTTCCCCACCACCTCGGCAGGGATTTCCCGCGCACTTGCCTGGGTAGGCCGACGGACAGACGGCGATATGGCCTGTCTATGGGCCGTTGAGGGTATCGGCTCCTATGGAGCACGTCTGGCCAGGGCAGTAGCCGACGCCGGCTATGACGTCGCCGAAGCGCCACGGATGAACGCCCGAGGGCGCCGCGGGATCGGCAAATCCGACCCGCTGGACGCCGCAGCCATCGGAACCGCAGTCCTGGCCCTAGAGGAGTCCCAGCTCCGCGCCCCGCGCCGGGATGAAGGAACCCGTGCCGGACTCAGGATCCTAAGCGCAGCCCGGGATCAGCTCACCCGGGAACGAACAATGAATGTCAATGCACTCATGGCCCTGCTCCGGGCACACGATCTGGGAATCGACGCTCGTAAACCATTGGTTCCCGCCCAGATCGCCACGATCACCAGATGGCGGGAACGGCAAGAGCAGATCGAACTATCGATCGCGCGCGAGGAAGCAGTCCGATTGGCGCGCCGCGTTATCGAAGTGACCACCCAGCTGACTGCGAACCAGAAGCGCATGACAGAACTGATCAAGCAAAGCCCCGCAGCGCCGCTATTGGAGATGGCCGGCGCCGGGGCTGTCACAGTCGCCACCGTCCTGACAGCTTGGTCGCATCCAGGAAGGGTTCGCAGCGAAGCTGCCTTCGCCTCACTGGCAGGAGTGAATCCCTTGCCAGCCTCAAGCGGTAACACTGTCCGGCACAGGCTAAACCGGGGCGGTGACAGACGCCTCAACCGAGCCTTGCACACGATCACCATGACCAGGATGGTCCACGACCCCGGAACACGGGACTACGTCACCAAGCGCACCCAAGAAGGCCGCAGCTACCGCGAAATCCGCAGATCTCTCAAGCGCTACATCGCCCGAACGCTCTACCGCCAACTCAACTCCCTTTACGCCACCGCGGATCAAGCCCCGTCCCACGTTGCCAGGGTAGACGGTTCAGGTGGTGCCCGTTAAGGGATCCCTGAACGGACGCCGTGGAGGGGCCGGAGCGGACGACTCTCTAGCTACGGCTAGTCTTTGTCGCAAGCTAGTACTTGGGGGAAGCATGAAAGTTTGGCATCTGGCCGTCGTTTCTTGGATCGTGACTGTCCTCATCGGAGTCTTCGGCATGAACGCTTGGTACACGATCTGGTACTACCAAGAGCCTGTCATTGACTCTGTCGCCGAACCCGATGCCTTCGGAATAGCCGCTGCTTGCGGCCTTGGCGTCCTTGCGCTCAGCGTTCTGCTTAGCGGCGCGCTGAGCATTTTAGCCGTCCGGGTCGATACGCCTAAGAATCTGACCTAGGGCTAGTAGCGCGCCCGTAAACCGATCC